>JAIRVA010000272.1 GCA_031254155.1 Propionibacteriaceae bacterium | reverse complement strand
GGTACCGCGGTGACGACACCCGTACCCCTCCACCCCACCAAGCGGCAGTTGCGGGCCCGGCAGCGCGCCAAACAGGGCCGGAGTGCCGTCACGCCGCTGCTGTTCGTGGCGCCCGCCTTCGTGGTGTACGCGGCCTTCCTGCTCTACCCGCTCGGCCGGGCCGTCCAGTTCTCCTTCTTCCGCTGGGACACGATCTCGCCGGCCGTCTTCGTCGGTTTCGGCAACTACGTGGAGATGTTTGCCAACGAGAAACTGCGCAGCTCGTTTGTCCACTCCGGGGTGCTGATCCTGTTCTACCTGGTGATCCCGTTGATATTGGGGCTTGTCATCTCGGCGATCCTCAACCGAGCCCAGGTCCGCGCCCTCGGGTTCTTCCGTAGCGTCATCTTCCTGCCCCAGGTCATCGCGATGGTCGTCGTGGCGGTGGCGTGGCGGCAGCTGTACTCGTCGGCCGGCTCGATCAACCGGTTCCTGGATCTCATCGGGCTGGGGTCGCTCGCGCGGGCCTGGCTCGGCGACTACACCTTCGCGTTGCCGGCCATCGGTCTCATCGGCACCTGGATCGAGACCGGCCTGGTCACGATCCTGCTCCTGGCCGGGATGGCGCGCATCCCGCGGGAGTTGTACGAGGCGGCCCGGCTCGACGGGGCCGGAGCCGTGGCGGAGTTCTTCGCCATCACGCTGCCCGCCGTCCGCGGCGAGATCGTCGTGGCGGCGACCCTCACCCTCGTGGCGGCGCTGAAGAACTTCGATGTCATCTACATGACGACCGCGGGCGGGCCCGGCAACTCGACCTCCGTACCGAGCTATCAGGTCTACGCGCAGGCCTTCGGCCAGGGCCAGGTCGGCATGGCGACCACCATCGGCGTCACGCTGGCCGCGCTGATTTTCCTGGTCAACCTGGTGTTGAACCGCGTCGGCGACAAGGCGGTGGCGAACTGATGGCCCGGACGTACTCCCGTACCCACTCCCGTCCCCACTCCCGTACCCACTCCCGCTTCCGCCAAGCCTCCCGCGCCGAAGTGAGCCTGAACTACGCCATCCTGGGCGTCTTCGCGTTGGTCGCGCTCTGGCCCGTCGGTACGGTGGTCGTCATGGCGCTCGGCCCGTCGGGCGCGGCCAGGAGTACGGGTGGCCCAGGCGTGGGCGGACTCCACCCGGAGAACTTCGCCACCGCCTGGGCCGAGGGCCACTTCTCGTCGTACATGACGAACTCGGTCATCGTGTCCGTGCTGGTCGTCGTCATCGCGGTCACGCTGTCGGTCATGGCCGGCTACGCGTTCGGTACGATGGCCTTCCGCGGGGCGGACACGCTGTTCTACCTGTTCCTGCTCGGCATCATGGTACCCACCGAGGCCATCATCGTCCCCCTGTTCTTCGACCTGCGGACATTGGGACTCGTCAACACCCTGCCTGCCCTCGTCGGCCCGCAGGTGGCGCAATCGCTGGCGTTCGGGACGTACTGGATGCGGACGACCTTTCGGGTGGCCGACCGCTCGGTCACCGAGGCGGCCATCATCGACGGCGCGCGGCCGCGCCAGGTGTTGTGGCGCATCCAGGCCCCCATCGCGCGCCCGGCCATCGTCACGCTCACGGTACTGATCTTCATGTGGACCTGGAACGAGTTCCTGATTCCCCTGGTCATGTCCCCCACCGGCGAGTGGCGGACCTCGCCGCTCGGCCTGGCCTTCTTCCAGGGCCAGCACGTGACGGACTACGCCCTCCTGGGCGCGGCGGCGGTACTCGTCGCCGCCCCGGTGGTCACCGTCTACGTCTTCGCGCAAAGGTACTTCATCGCCGGGATGACCGACGGCGCCCTCAAAGCATAGGAGCCCGCCCCGCGGACACCGGGACCGTCCCCGCCGTACCGTCCCCCGTACCGTCCCCCGCCGCCCGTACCGTTCTCCCGCCGCCCCGGCCCGCCGCCCCGGCCCCTCCGCGTTAGCATGAAAACGGCACCTTGGGGGCCGGTTTCCGGCGCGTTTTCATACTTTCGCGGAAGAGTCCGGGGGAGTACGGGGGAGTACGGGGGAGTACGGGGGAGTACGGCCTGGGGGCCGGGGGTGGCCACCCGTCAGGGTGACATACCTTCACACCGGCGGGCCCGGCCGGACAGGTGCGCGGCGGGTGCGAAACCGTGTCGCCGGAATCGCTGAGTTCGCCGACATAGTTTCGCACCGGCAGCCGGGTCCCGCCGGAACGGGGCACGGGTGCGAAGACATGTCACGGGTACGGGGAGTACTACCAGGCGAGCGCGGGCGCACGCGGCGGCGCCGGGGCCATCAGGCCGACAGTCCCCGTGGCCCACCCCGGACAGGGGCCATCAGGCCGGGGCTCCCCGCCCACCCCGCCAACTGCCCAAGTTGTGCCGGCTCAATCACCGGAATGGCCGACACAACTTGGGCAGTTGGGACACGGTCGTCAACAAGCGGTGCAAGTCGCCGTTCCGGGGCGGGAGGCTGACAAGGCGGAGTGCCCTAAGAAATAACAGAGCTACGCCAGAGCGACCGACAACGAGGTCAGGCGCCCGACCCCGGAAACGACACGCGAACAGTCATCAACGACCGCGTCCTTAGCCCCGTAAACAGCCTTACGCGGCCGCGTTCCCGAGGACCTGGGCGACGGTAGGGTCGTCCATGTTGTCGGCGGTGTACCACACCGACTCCGACACGATGTTCTTGTCCTTCGGCGGGGTACCCTTGGCGGCGTCCAGCAGGATCTGGACCGTCTGGTAGCCGATGTTGTAGGGGTTCTGGGTGACGGCACCCGTGATCTGGCCCGCCTTGACCAGGGAGATCTCGTCGGCCGAGGCGTCGACCCCGACGACCTTGACCTTGCCCGTCAGACCCTTGGACTGGACCTCAGAGGCGCAGGCGATGGCGGAGTCGTCGTCCGTACCGAAGAAACCGACCAGATCCGGGTGGGCCTGCAGGATCCCCTGGGCCTTGTCGCGGGACTTGGCCGGGTCGGACTCACCGTTCTGGACGTCGACGATCGTCATGCCCGGCGCCTTCTCAGCAATGTAGTCCTGGAACCCCTGCTGGCGGGCGAGGGCGGTCCCGGTCAGGCCGTGCGCGATGATCGCGATGTTGCCCTTGCCGCCGGTCAGTTCGACCATGTGCTGGGCGGCCATCGCGCCGATGCCAGCATTGTCCGAAGCCACGGTGGCGATCGGTACGTCGGAGTTGTTGACGGGGGTGTCGAAGGCGACG
Organism: Propionibacteriaceae bacterium; assembly: GCA_031254155.1. GTDB lineage: Bacteria > Actinomycetota > Actinomycetes > Propionibacteriales > Propionibacteriaceae > WQYJ01. The sequence continues at coordinate 5,899 of JAIRVA010000272.1, read as the reverse complement.
ACCGGAATACCGGCCGCCTTGGCCTGGTCGAGGATGCCGGGCGCACCGTCCTGGGCACCATCCTGGGGGGCGAAGCCGATGCCGGCGGGCTTGTCGGTGACGGCGGATTGCAACATGTTCAGCTGCTTGTCACCCTCGGATTCGGTGTCCGGCCCGTTGAACGTGACCGTGACCCCGAGGTCCTTGCCCGCTTGCATGGCGCCCTCCTTGACCGCGGTCCAGTAGTCGGAGGCGTTGGCCTTGGCGACCAGCATGATGCGTAGGTTGCCCCCCGTACTGGAGGTCGACGCCGGCGTGCCTGAACACGCGGTCAGGGTGCTGATCGAGAGCAGGGCGGCCGCCGCTGCTATGAGAGAACGTTTCATTGTTTCTCCTTCTGTGTCGATGGTTTCTTCTTCAAGGCGGGGTTCACTCTTCCTTGCCGCCCCGCCGCATGATGTCAATGAACACGGCGCCCAGGACGACGGCGCCGAGGACGACCTTCTGCCACTGGTCCTGGACGCCCATGACCGTGAGCCCGTTGAAGATCGTTTGGATGGTGACGGCCCCGATGACCGCCCCGAACACCGACGCCCGGCCGCCGCGCAGCGAGGTTCCGCCGATGACGGCGGCGGCGATGGCGTACATCTCGTACCCCTGTCCCGTCGTCGGTACGGCGGCGAACAGGCGCGACGACATGATGACTCCGGAGACCCCGGTGAAGATCCCGCAGATGACGTACGCCAGGATCTCCCAGCGGACGACGTTGATCCCCGAGATCCGGGTCGCCTCCTTGTTGGAGCCGATCGCCAGCGCGTAGCGGCCCACCACGGTCTTGTTCATGACCACACCGGCGATAATGGCCAGGACGACGAGGATGAGTACCCCGTTATAGAGCCCGGGTATCAGTTCGCCGACCGCGATCTTGTCGTACCCCGCCACCCCGCGCAGGGACAGATTACGGCCACCGGACAGGACCAGCGCAGTCCCCCAGCAGACCATCATCATGGCGAGGGTCGCAATCATGGGTTGCATCTTGACGCGGGCGATCAGCGTCCCGTTGACCAGGCCCAGGAGCGCACCGGCGGCCACCCCGCCGAGGACGCCGACCGCGACCGGCAGGCCGGCGCCCGTCATCAGCAGGGCGGCGACCACGGCGGTCGCGGCCATGCCGAGCCCAGGCGTCAGGTCGATCCCGCCGGTGGCGATCACGAAGGTCAGCCCGATGGCCTGGATAGCGGTGACCACCGAGGCCAGCAGCAGCGAACTAATGTTGCTCCACGAGATGAAGGCCGGTTTCATCGCGGAGAAGAACACCACGAGGACCACGAGTGTCACGAGGACCATGGCCTGCTGGAGAAAGCCCTTGTAGCGGTCGGGTATCAGACCCTTGCGGGCGGACGGGACCCCGCCGGGCGAGACTACGGTTGTCATTGCCTCTCCTTACCGGGCCCGGCGGGCCGGGCGAATTGCGTGGCCAGCTTCATGATGGACTCCTGGGTCGCGGCCGCGTTGTCGAGTACGCCGGTGACGCGACCCGCACACATGACCACGATCCGGTCGGCCATGCGCAAGACCTCTTCCAGCTCGGACGAGATCATGATGATGGACTTCCCCTGTCCGGCGAGCCGCCGCAACAGGTCGTAGATCTCCTGCTTGGCACCGACATCGATGCCGCGGGTGGGCTCGTCGAAAATCAGGATGTTGCAGTCGCGCTCGAGCCACTTGGCGAGGACGACCTTCTTCTGGTTGCCCCCCGACAGGTTGCGCAGTTGTTGGGCCACACTCGGCGTCTTGATCGCGAGCGACTCGCGGTAGGTTTCGGCGGTCGCCCGCATCCGGCGGTCCCCAATGAGCCCGAACCGCAGGAACTCCCGCAGGGACGGCAGCCCGATGTTGGCGGCCACGCTCTGGCGCAGGAGCAGGCCGTACCGCTTGCGATCCTCGCTGAGGTAGCCGATGCCGAGCCGGACGGCGTCGGCGGGCCGGACGATGCGGGCGGGTACCCCGCCGACGGTCACCGTACCGGCGGTCTTCGGATCGGCACCGACCAGCGCCCGGGCGGTTTCCGTCCGGCCGGCGCCCATCAGGCCCGCGAAGCCAAGAATCTCACCGCGCTGCAACTCGAAGCTGACGTCGTGCACGACGGCGGAGGTGAGGCCGCGGACGGCGAGGACGGTGTCAGTGGGGGTACGGGGGGCAGGCCGGAGGCCGGTCGCGATCTGGCGCCCGACCATCAACTGGATGACCTCGGCGACCGCCAGATCCGCCGCCGGCCGGCAGTCGACGAACCGGCCGTCTCGCAAAACGGTGATGCGCGAGGCGATCGCCTTGATCTCCTCCATGCGGTGCGAGATGTAGACCACCGCGGTCGTCGGCGTGACAAACCCGCGGATGATCCGGAACAGCGTGGCGACCTCGGACTCGGTCAGGGCGGCGGTGGGCTCGTCCATGATGAGAACGCTCGAGTCGTACGACAGGGCCTTGGCAATCTCGACCATCTGCTGGGCGGCGATCGTGAGGCGGCCCACCTGGATCTGGGGGTCGATGGCGACGCCCAGGCGTTCCAGAAGCTCCCCGGCCGCCCGGTTGAGGGTCCGGTCGTCGTTGACGATCCCGCCGGCGAGCTTGGGCTCTCGGCCGATGAAGATGTTCTGGGCCACGCTGAGGTGGTTCATCAGGAAGAACTCTTGATGGATGACGCTGATGCCGCGCTCGCGGGCCGCCAGCGGGGTGGGCAGTGTGACCGGTTGGCCGCGTAACCGCAGCTCGCCCGCGTCGGGTTGGTACAGCCCGGCGAAGATTTTCATCAGGGTCGACTTGCCCGCACCGTTCTCGCCGACGACCGCGTGGACCTCGCCACCCCGGATCGCGAGGCTGACGTCAGCCAGCGCCGTGACCCCGGGGAACGTCTTGGTGATGCCCCGGGCCTCGAGCAGCGGGCACGCCGGTCCAGCGGAGGTGTCGGCGCCGAACGTCATTCCCGTCATCCCATCGTCGGATCGGGCGTGCCCGATCGGTGGTCGATTTTCATTTAACTCTCCATTTGAGTTCTTGTCAAGACATTCATATGTATGCTTTACTTGGTACGCGAGACAGTCAACTATCTTTCCAAGTCAAAACCCAGATTACCGTACTATTCTCAACTTGTCGCCGAAGAAAGTACGCATACATACAGCGACTAGCCAGATGATTTGTTAGGACATATAATTGACCTAACGATACCGTGGAAGGCTCTTCAATGACGCAATGGCACTACCCTCACCCCGCGCTGGCCGGCGCGGGGTGGGACCTCACGATCGACCACCAGACGCCGGGATGGCAGCACACGGGACTGCGGGTGGCCCGCCTGGACGGTGGCTCCATCCACCTGCCCGCCGCCGACGTGGAACGCCTCGTCCTGCCCCTCGCCGGGTCATGCCGCGTCGAGGCGGAGGGCTGGATCGCCGAACTCGCCGGCCGCCCAGACGTCTTCACCGCCGCCACCGACCTGGCGTACCTCGGGGCGGGGACGAGCCTCACCCTCACCGGCCGGGGCCAGGTGGCGGTTGCCTCCGCCCACGCGACGACCCGGCGGCCGCCGGCGTACCTCGCCGCCGACCAGGTACCCGTCGAGCTGCGGGGCAGCGGGAACATGAGCCGGGAGGTCCGCAACTTCGGAACCCCGGAGACGCTCGACGCCGAATCCCTCATCGCCTGCGAGGTCCTCACCCCGGCCGGGAACTGGTCCAGTTACCCGCCCCACAAGCACGATCGCGAGTTGGCGGGCGTCGAGACCGAGCTGGAAGAGATCTACTACTTCCAGTTCCGGACCGAGCCGGGGGTACGGGTGGCGACGGGGCGGCCCTTCGGCTACCAACGGGTCAGCGCCTCGGACGACCGCGCGATCGACCAGTTGGTGGAGGTCCACGACGGCGATGTCGTCCTCGTCCCGTTCGGCTGGCACGGGCCGTCGGCCGCCGCGCCGGGGTACGACATGTTCTACCTCAACGTCATGGCCGGTCCCGGCCGCGAGCGGGCCTGGCGGATCACCAACCACCCCGACTACGCCTGGCTCCGCGACACCTGGGCGGATCACCCCGTCGACCCCCGCCTGCCCTTCGAACACCCTTGACGACGGTATGACATGCCCACGGACACGGTGAAACAGCCGCCCTGTCCCCCTGTTTCACTCCCCCCTGTTTCACTCCACAACCTCACCAACCCCTGACCGACGACAAGGAGTCCGCATGACCTACACCGTTTCCCACTACATCGACGGGCAGATCGTCACCGGCGGGGCCGGTACGAGCCCGGTCTACAACCCGTCCACCGGCGAGCACATCGGCGACGCCGAGCTGGCGGACGCCGCGATTGTGGACCAGGCCGTCCAGGCCGCGCGACGCGCGTTCACGACCTGGTCGGAGGTCTCCCTCGGCCGTCGGACCGCCATCCTGTTCGCCTTCCGCGAACTGCTGAGCGCCCACACCCGCGAACTGGCGGAGATCATCACCCGCGAACACGGCAAGGTGGTCTCCGATGCCGCGGGCGAGGTCGGCCGCGGGCTCGACGTGGTGGAGTTCGTGTGCGGGATCCCGCAACTGCTCAAAGGCGAGTTCACGATGCAGGCCTCGACCGGTCTCGATGTCTACTCGTTCCGCGAGCCACTCGGGGTGTGCGCCGGTGTCACGCCGTTCAACTTCCCGGTGATGTGCCCGCTGTGGATGGTACCCGTGGCGATCGCCACCGGCAACACCTTCGTACTCAAACCCGCCAAGGCCGATCCCAGCCCGGCCCTGTTCCTCGCCGACCTGTGGCAGCGGGCCGGGCTGCCCGACGGTGTGTTCAACGTGGTCCAGGGCGACCGCCACACGGTCAAAGCGCTCGAAACCCATCCGGACGTGAAGTCACTCTCCTTCGTCGGGTCGACACCGGTCGGCCGGGAGTTGCACGACATCGGTACGGCGCACGGCAAGCGCGTCCAGGCGCTGTGCAGTGCGAAGAACCACGGCCTCGTACTGGCCGACGCCGACCTCGACTTCGCCGCGGCGGGCGCCGTGGCGTCGGCGTTCGGCGCGGCCGGGGAGCGGTGCATGGCGCTGCCCGTCATCGCGGTCGTGGACGCCGTCGCCGACGACTTCCTGCGGCTCGCCGCCGAGAAGGCCCGGCGCATCAAGGTCGCCGACGGCCTGACCGAGGACGCAGACATGGGTGCCATCATCACCCGTGCCGACCGCGACCGGATCGAGCAGACCGTGACCGAGGCGGAGGCTGCCGGGGCGGTCGTCGTGCTCGACGGCCGCGGTTTCCACCCCGCGGGGCACGCCGACGGTTTCTGGACCGGGCCGACGATCCTCGACCACGTCACAACGGACATGCGGGCGTACCGCGAAGAAATCTTCGGGCCGGTCCTGGTCGTCCTGCGCATCAAGGACCTCGACGAGGGGATCGCGCTGATCCGCACCAACCCGTACGGCAACGGTGCAGCGATCTTCACCGCCTCGGGCCAGGCCGCGCGTCGCTTCGCGCGCGAGATTCCCGTCGGCATGATCGGGGTCAACGTCCCGATCCCAGTCCCGGTCGCCTACCATTCGTTCGGCGGCTGGCAGGACTCGTTCATCGGCGAGTCGCACATCTACGGCCCCGAGGGTGTGAGATTCTTCACCCAGGCGAAGGTGGTGTCGCAGCGGTGGACCGAGCCCACGGGTGGGCCCGCGGGTGGGCCCGCGTTCCACTTCGCGGGTGCCAGTCAGGCCACGGCGTAAGGGGAAGAACATGGGTGTACGTATCGGAGTCATCGGCGTCGGCCGGATCGGATTAGAACACGCCGGCGTCGTCCGGGCCCAACCGCTGGTCGACAGCGTCGTTTTGGCTGACACGGACGCGAACCGGGCCGGCCTGGCCGCCGCCGACCTGGGTGCCGCGACCAGCGACATCGCCG
>JAIRVA010000284.1 GCA_031254155.1 Propionibacteriaceae bacterium | reverse complement strand
CGACCAACCGGCGGCGTACGCACTCGCCCAGCAACTGACGCTTGCCCCGGCGCCCCGCTGAGGTCATCCTCAGAGCTGTCTGTGACGGCGGTCGTAAGCTGGGGACCGTGATGGTTGCCAAAACTCGACCGCGGGCCCGACCCGCCGCCCAGAGCGGGCTCGTCGCGGCGGGCACGACGATGGTTCTGGCGACCGCGGTCTGGTGGTGGGTGACAACTGACGCTGTCACAACCTTCCCCCAGGCGGTCACCGAGGCGGGGCGCCTGGCCGGCCTGACGGCGGGGCTCGCAGTCGTGGGCCTCACGGTCCTGGCCGCGCGGATCGGCCCGCTCGACCGGGCCATCGGCAGCGAGAGTTTGTACCGCTGGCACGCCGCGCTGGGCCGGTACGCGGTGTGGGCGGTCGTCGTCCACGTCGTGGCGATCACTTGGGGCTACGTGCTGACGGCCCGCCAATCGGTGGGTACGGTGGTGGCAGCGTTCTTCGCCGATCTCTGGTGGCGGTGGGCGACCGTGGCGACATTCGCCCTGATCGTCGTCGGCGCGGCGAGCCTCGCCGCGGTCCGGCGGCGGTGGCCGTACGAGATGTGGCATGCGCTCCACTTGGTCACCTACGCAGCCATCCTGGTCGGCCTCGTCCACCAAGTGACGACGGGCGCCCAGTTCGTCGGGCACCCGGTCGCCACAGCGCTCTGGGTGACGGTCTGCGCCCTCCCGGTCGTGGTCCTGCTTGCCAACCGACTGGTCCGGCCCGCGGTCACGAACGCCCGGCACCGTTTCACGGTTCAGGCCGTCATCCCGGAGACGGACGGCGTGTCGTCGGTTGTCATCGGGGGGATTGACCTCGCCCGGATTCCCGTCCGGGCCGGTCAGTACGTGCGGGTCCACGCCGCCGCGCCGGGGCTGCGGTTCGCCTCCAACCCGTACTCGCTGTCCGCCTGCCCGCAGAACGGGTGTTGGCGGATCACGGTCGCCGCGGTGGGGGAGCAGTCGCGCCGACTCCTGGGCTTGCCTCCGGGTACACGGCTGTGGCTGGAAGGCCCGCTCGGCGGCCTCATCCTCGGCCCGGGGGAGCGCCCCGTTCTGCTCGTCGCCGGGGGTACGGGCGCCGCCCCGGTGCGGGCGCTGGCCGAAGAGGCGCTCGTCCGGCGGAACCGGGTACCCGTCGTCGTCCTCTACCGGGTCAGGGAACCCGCCCAGGCGTTGTACGGGGGCGAGTGGGCCGAGTTGACCGCCTGGTCCGGCGGGCGTCTCACCGTCTATCTCCGACCCGGCCCGCGGACCGCCCCCGGCAACGCGCTCACTCCCGACGCGCTGACTGCGGTGGCGCCGTGGATCGCGGCGGCCGACGTGGTGGCCTGCGGTGCGCCGGACGTGATCCACGCGGTCGCGGCGGGTGTGGGGCAAACCGGTGCGGCGAGCCTCAAAGTCGAATCCTTCGGCTGGTGAAAGGACAGGTCTGTGACAAGCACATTCACCCGGGTGGCTCTCGCCACCCTCGGGTCGGCGGCCGCCATCGGCGGGCTTATCGGGGCAAAGGCGCTGGCTGGCGACGCCGCTCCCGCCGCGACCCCGTCGACCGGGTCCTCCGGCAGCACGCCGGCCACCCCGGTCACCACGCCGACGAGCACCGGATCGCCCACGGCCCGCAACGGTACGTACACGGGCCAGGCCGCCGCGACCCGGTACGGCGACGTCCAGGTCGAGATCGACGTCACGAGCGGCCAGATCGACGACATCCGGGTGATCCGGTACCCAGCCGGGAACGGTCGCGACCAACAGATCAACCAGCAGGCCATTCCCCGTCTCATCGCCGAGGGACTGGCCGCGCAGAGCGCGGATGTCGATACCGTGAGCGGAGCGACGTACACCTCCGAAGGCCACCGCCAGTCCCTCCAATCGGCCATCGACAAGGCCGGACTGTGACGACCTGTACGCCGGTCGGCGCCACCCGGTGGCTCATCGAAGCCATGGACACCGTCTTCTCCGTGGCCGCGCCGGGGCTCGTCGGCCGCCCCGACGCGGAGGAGCTCGTCGCCGCCCTCGCCACCGGCCTCAGCCTGATCGAAGACACGCTCTCCGCCTTCCGGTCCAACAGCGAGATCAGCCGCTGGCGGACCGGCCGGCTCGCCACGGCCCAGCTCAGCCCGGTGACGCGGGCGGTCATTGCGGCCTGTGACGACCTCGAACGGGTTACCGGCGGGGCCTTCTCCGCCCGCCGGGCCGGGGGCTACGACCCGACCGGCTACGTCAAGGGCTGGGCGCTGGCCCGCACCCAACACCGCCTGGAAGAGGCCCGCGCCGGGTCGTTTTGCCTCAACGGCGGCGGCGACACCGTGGTCCGCGGCCGGGCCCCCCACGGCGGACCGTGGCGGGTCGGCGTCGCCCACCCCAACCGGCCGGGGGAGCTGGCCACCATCATCACGGCGGAACCCGGCGACGAGCGGCCCCTGGCGGTCGCCACCTCCGGCACGAGCGAGCGCGGCCAGCACCTCACCCACCCGCAGACCGGGTGGCAACCACTCCGCTCGGCGATCACCGTCGTCGGCAGTGACATCGCCCTGGTGGATGCCGTCGCGACCGCCGCGCTCGTCCTGGGCCAAGAGGGTACGGCCGAGCCGGCCCGCCTCGTCGAAAACCTGGGTCTAGAGGCCGTCGGTTTTGGCGAAGACGGCCGCCCGTGGTGGACGCCCGGGATGACCCGGTACGCCCTGCTGCCGGCCTGAAGAGCCACTGATATCAGGTGGGAGGGCGGGGGTCTTCCGGTCTGCTAGAGTGGCTCCCACAACTGAATACACGTACGTGCAACGGGAAACAGGTGCGAAACCTGTGCGGTACCGCCGCTGTAAGCGATGAGCCCTGCCGAATGAACCACTGGGGTGCAAACCTGGGAAGGACGGCTAGGGTGATGATCCGCGAGCCAGAAGACCGGCATGTGCGGTCCTACAGGAATCACTCACGAGTATGAGACCCCGGGACGCGCCTTCGCACCAGAAAAAGCGGGTGTGCCCAGACCGCATTATTGTTTTTTGGGCGGGTGCCGACCAGGGAGGAAAGGAACACCATGAAGCGTCACCTCGCTTTCATCACTGCCGCCGTACTGGCGCTCACCACACTGGGCGGGCTCACGGGCTGTACCAGTAACAGTCCGGCCCCCGCCCCGTCGGGTACCACGACCACAGCCACCCCGGACGCCACCCCCACGACGGTGTCCGTGGTCGACCCGACCGGACGGACGGTCACCCTCGACGGGCCGGCGAGAGCCATCGTCGGACTGACCGCCTCCGACATCGAAATCATCTACGCCCTGGGCGCCGGCGCCGCCGTCGTCGGCCGCGGGGAGTACTGCGACTACCCCGCCGAAGTGGCGAGCGTCCCCGTCGTCCAGTCGGGCAGCGAGACCAACATCGAGCAGATCATCGCCCTCAAACCCGACATCGTGTTCATGAACACCATGGCGCAGTCCCAGGAGCAGATGGACAAGTTGGCCCAGGCGGGGATCGCGGTGTTCGTGTCCAACGCCAGTACGATCGCCGAGACCTACGACGTGATCACCCTGATGGGCGACCTGCTCGGCGCGGGGGCGCAGGCGAAAGCGGCCTCCATCGTGGCCACCATGACGGCCACCTTCACGGAACTCCAGGCGGACGCCACCGCGAAGATCGCCGGCGGGGCCACACCGCCGAGCATTTACTTCGAGGTCTCGCCGCTGCAGTACGGGCTGTGGGCCGCAGGGAAGAACACCTTCATGGACGAGGTCGCCACGATGCTGCAACTGAAGAACACCTTCGCCGACGTGGACGGCTGGGCCGCCGTCAGCGAGGAACAGGTCCTCCAGCGCCAACCGGATGTCATCCTCACGGTGACCATGTACTTCGGCGATGGCCCGACCCCGGTCGAGGAGATCGCGCAGCGCCCCGGTTGGGCGGCCGTGCCCGCCGTCGCGAACGGCAAAATCCTCAACCTGACCAACAACGAGTTGTCGCGGCCCGGACCGCGTCTGACGGACGGCGCCAAGGCGTTGTACGACTTCGTCTACGGCGCCTGAACCCCGATGGGACTCCAGCGGAGCGCGAGGGCCAGCCTGTGGCTGCTGGCCTTCCCGCTGGTGACCCTCGTGGTGATGCTCGTGGCCATCGCGGTCGGCAGCGTCAACATCCCGCTCGCCGGGACCGTCGACGTCCTCTGGAATGCTCTCACCCGTCAGCCACAGCCCGATCCCATGGCCGCGTCGATCATCGTCACCACCCGCCTGCCGCGGGTCTTGTGCGCGGCGCTGGTCGGCGCGGCCCTGTCCATCGGCGGCGCGTCGATGCAGGGGCTCCTCAAAAACCCGTTGGCGGACGGTACGACGCTCGGGGTGTCCAGCGGCGCCTCGCTGGGCGCGGTCATCGCGCTGGCGTTCGGCGTCACCATCCCCGGCCTGCCGTACAGCGGCGTGGTCGTCCTGTCGATCCTCTTCGCCTGCCTGTCGCTGCTGGTCATCCTGACGCTGGCGTACCGGCTCGATTCTTCCTTGTCAACCAATACGATCATCCTGCTCGGGGTGATCTTTTCGATGTTCGCCTCCGCGGTCGTGTCTCTGCTGGTAACCTTCGCCGGCGAACAGATCCGCTCCATCACCTTCTGGATGATGGGGTCCATGGCCTCCGCGAGCTTCCCGAACGCCGGGCTGCTCGCGGTGGCCACCCTGGTCGGCGGCCTGGTGTTGTACGGCTGTGCGCGCGAGTTGAACGCCTTCGCCGTGGGGGAGGACAACGCCCGTCACATCGGGGTGGACGTCCGCCGGGTCCGCTTCACGGTCCTGATCGCCAGCGCGGTCCTGATCGGGGTGTGCGTGTCGATGTCGGGGACGATTGGCTTCGTCGGTCTGGTCACCCCCCACATGATGCGCATGGTCGTCGGTCCGAACCACCGCGTACTCCTGCCGGCGACGGTGTTCGGCGGCGCGACGTTCCTGATGCTGGCCGACCTCGTGTCGCGGACCATCTTCAGCCCCCGCGAACTGCCCATCGGCGTGGTCACCAGTTTCATCGGGGCGATCTTCTTCCTCGGACTGTTCTACTACTCCCGGAAACGAGGCTGAGCGATGAGCGAGGTCATGCTGGGGCTCGACGGCGTCAGCGTCCGGTACGGTTCGCACGTGGTGGTGGACGACGCCAGCTTTGAACTCACGAGTGGCGACTGGCTGATGGTGGTCGGCCCGAACGGGGCGGGGAAGTCCACGCTCATCAACGCCATCACCGGCGCGGCGCGGTACGACGGCGTCATCAGGTGTCTGGGCCACGATGTCCGGACGTACTCCCCGGCGCGACTGGCCCGCATCGTCGGCGTCCTGGCCCAGAACCATAGCGTCGGTTACGCCTTCACGGTCGGCGAGGTGGTCAACATGGGCCGTTACGCGCACACCCGGTCCATGTTTTCCGACCGGACGAACGCCGACGAGCAAGCGATCAAGCGGGCGATCACTCTCACCGGGCTGGAACCGCTCCTCGACCAGTCGGTGCTGACGTTGTCCGGCGGTGAGTTGCAGCGGACGTTCCTGGCCCAGCTCTTCGCCCAGGACCCGCAGATCCTGCTCCTCGACGAGCCGACGAACCACTTGGACCTGGTCTACCAGGAGCAGGTGTTCGACCTCATCCGCGAGTGGCTCAAGACCCCGGGGCGGGCCGTACTGTCGGTGGTGCACGACCTGTCGCTCGCCAAGTCGTACGGCAGCCGGGCGGTCCTCATGAAGGCGGGTCGCATCGTCGCCGACGGGACCGTACTGCAGGCCTTGTCAGAAGCCAATCTGGCCGAAGTGTACGGCATGGATGTCTTCGCGTGGATGCGCAAGATGCTACAACAGTGGGAGGCGACATGAGCGTTGTGCTGGTCACCGGCGGCTTGCGGTCGGGCAAGAGCTCCCACGCCGAGGCGCGCATCCGCGCGGCCGGCGGGGAGGCCCTCTACATCGCCACGATGGTCGCGGGCGACGAGGAGTCGGTACGACGGGTGGCCAACCACCGGGCGACCCGTCCGGCCAGCTGGGTCACCTGGGAGGCCCACCGGGATCTGGCCGGGGTGGATCAGGTCGCCCCGGCGGGGTCGTACGCTCACATCCTGCTCGACTGCGTCTCCAACCTGGTGACGTTCCGCTGGTTCGACGACATCGGCGACACCGATGACTTCACGACCGACCAGGTGGCGGCGCTCGAACGGGCTTGTCAGGCCGAGATCGGCGACCTCGTCACCTTCGCGCGGGCGCAGGGCGTCGACCTCTACCTCGTGACCAACGAGGTCGGCTGGGGGATGGTACCACTCTCGGCCCTGGGCCGGGCGTACGCCGATGTCCTGGGACGGCTGAACCAGCACTGTGCGGCGCTGGCCGACGAGGTCGTACTACTCGTGGCCGGTGTCCCGGTCCGGATCAAATAGCCCGGACTGGCGCCGGCTCACCCGGTTCGGACGACGGCTGGAACAACGCGCGCAGACCCAGCCGGCGCAGCGTCCACCAGACCGCGTTGAACGCCGCCACCACGCCCAGCCCGATGGACGTGATCTGCGAACCCGGATCGGTCCTGAGGACCGCCCAGGCCGACCAGAGGATCTGGTTCAACAGTTGCAGGAACAGGAACCCGGGCGACACGCCGGAGACGCTGGGTGAGTGCACCAGCTTCACGGCCTGGCCCACGGTGTTGACGAGGCCCGGGACGAGGCTGGCGATCCCGAACACGGCCGAACCGAGCCAGAGGTCGACGGCGATGATGCCCGCCGCGAGCCCGATCCCGGGCAGGAAGGCTCGCCATAGGCTCAGGGAACAGACTTTCATCATCAAGGCCAGCACGACGGTGGTCGAGACCAGGCCGACCAGGTTGGTCACCACCATGTTGGGGGCGCCGATCAGCGTCCCGTGGAACGACCAGCCCAGGTTGATGGCTAACATGCCTTGCCAGGAGGCCAACGGCAGTCCGGCCACGTTCCGCGTCCGCGCCAGCCGGACGGCCTGCGGCAGACCGATGGTCATCGCCGTCGCCGCGGCCACCCAGCCGAGCACCGCCAATAAAGTCATGTTTTAAGTCTGCCTGTTGGCGGTACCCCGATCAAGTTGGGCCGGCGCCGGGGTCCCGATCATACTCGTTCCCTTCCTCCAAGCGTGGAAAGCCTCCAGCGCTTGAAGTCAACCGCTCCCAGGACGGGCGCTACCCCAAGTCAACGGGATGTCAGTCGACATCGGTAGAGCAGACTTCGGCGGTCCTAGTGTGACGGGACGAGTGTCAAGCCATCGTAGTGATGGCAGTGGGGGGAAGGTGTCGGTATCGTCGTGGTAGCGTGTGACGCAATCGTGCAGGAGGATGGCCGTGGCGGGGTTGATGGTGTTCGCGGTGGTGGTCGCCGTCGTGCAACTGGCCGTGGTCGGGGCGTGGTCGC
>JAIRVA010000265.1 GCA_031254155.1 Propionibacteriaceae bacterium | reverse complement strand
ACAAGGAAAAACAAGACCATCAATCCCCCCGGCGCGACCCCTCCCACACCACCGACAACCCCACACCCCAGCCCCCAGACACCACACCCACAAGACCAACCCAATTTCTAGAGGTCCCCTGATGTGCTGAGCAGGCTGCGGGGACTGGTCTGGCGCTCGCTCGGTTATGACCGCCTCCTTGGGGTCGCCCTCGGCATCTCTACGGGGATGACAATGGTGGCAGCATCCGCAATGCTCAAGTCGGCTGTCCTGGGTTTGTGCGTCTCCGCAGCAGTCGTGTTTATCCTGTCAGCCATAAACGCAGTGCTCACCGCCACCGTTAGGTCCGCAGACGTGAGAACCACTTGGCTGCGGAGGCTGCTTCTTGCGGTCCTTGGCGTCGCGGCGACAGCTCTCGCGATGGTAGCGGCGATTCCAGTTGCCTGGTCGTTCTTGAGAGTTGGTGTCTCGGGAGCCTTGTTCAAAACGCTCAGCAGAACAGTCCTGACCATAGCGGCGACCGTCCTGTACTTGTTGGTAGTTGTCCTTATGTCGCCCATCCTGGTGAGTATCATGGCTTCACCCAGCCGGAGGAGAACCCACCGGGATGCGACAACATCATTCGACCTTCGGCTCCTGACCGGGCTTACTTGGGTTTTCCACTGTGGCCTAGGCCTAGCCGCATCCGGAGCCCTGTAGAAACAGGCACAAGAAAACCGAGGAGCAACATGACGCTCCTCTCCCTCCGAGACGGCGTTCATGCCGGAGAGGAAGGAGTGGTGGGGTGTTTGTGGTGTCGGGAGGGAGACGACCGAGAGCCGGGAGGGCGAAACATAGGCGGGCGGACCTTCCATCACCCGCCCCGAAAAAACCACTCCTCAAACACCTGCCCCGCCACAGCCCGGCACGACTTCTCGCCACAACAACTACGGCCCGACCGTACACGTCGCATAGTCACACACTCGCCCCCAACCGCCTAATCCGCCGCCACCCGCCCCGAATACTTTCCCCACCGCAATCGCCGTCTGGTTGTGCACCGCAGTCCCCTGATAAGCCGGGTCCAGCCAAGGCTGTTGCTCTGCCGCCGCCCGCTGCGCATCCGACAAGTCATTCACCAGTACCACAGTATGTCGCCCTCAGCCACTCCACCACACAGGCCACGCGCTCAAAAACACATGAGGCACCTCGGCCGACTTCCTTCAAGGCCAAGCCGGGCGCTGTGCTTGCCGGGAGCCCGGACCAATTCGGCAACGATGAATTCTTCGCAACCAAGCTCGCTCCCGGCGACCGTCTGAGGCACTGCCTCCAGCGTGACAGGTCGGTACGACCAGTTCGCCTGCCGTCACCGCTATCATAGTGCCATGAGCCTTTCCATAGACACCCGGGAGTGGCGGAACTGGGTCAGTCTGGCCGCCCGCCTGGTCCTCGGCGTCGTTCTCATCGTCGCCGGGGCCACCAAGGTTGGCGACCTGCGGGCCTCCGTCACCGCGACCGCCGCGTACCAAATCCTGCCCTACTGGGGGATCCAGGTCGTCGGCCACGCGCTGCCGTTCGCCGAAATCGCGCTCGGCCTGCTCCTAGTCAGCGGGCTGTTCACCCGCCTCTCCGGAGCGCTGGGCGCGCTCCTGATGCTCGCGTTCATCATCGCCATCGCGAGCGTGTGGGTACGCGGCATCTCCATCGACTGCGGCTGCTTCGGTACCGGCGGGGAGAACTCCGAAGCCTTCCGGGCGTACCCGTGGGAGATCCTGCGCGATGTCGGCCTCATGGCGTGCGGCGTCTGGCTCGTCGTGGTGAAGAACCGTTTCCTCGCCGCCGACGCCTGGCTGTTCCGGTCGGCCGAGGACATGATGGCGGAGGCCGACGCGAAGCGCCGACACCGCTGACAGTCCGTACGTGGCGTACGTACTGTGGCCCAGGTCTGGGCCTAGTGCGACGCTCCGATGACGCGGATCATCTTGAGGTTGAGCGCGGCGAAGCGGACAAACTGGTACGCCACATTGCGGCGATGTTTCAGGGTCCCGGGCGTCGGCAGCGGCGCGGCCTGGATCTGCTTCGCGGCCTGGGGATCGAGATCACTCATCTTAACTCCGTCATCATTCGGGGATCAGCCACCACAGCGGGTGGGCCTTGGCTTTGTAGAGGAACAGGACGTGCAGGGTGTGCTTCATCCAGTGACCGGCGAGGCCGATCTCACCCGAGGTACCCTTCAGGTCGCGTCCGGTGGCGGGATACTTCCGCCAGTCCGGTACGACGGGGTGCATCGTCATGGCCGCCGCCGAGCCCTTGAAGAAACTCATGCCCGCCGACGCGACGCACGCGGCGCCCATCCGGGTCATCGGCGCCTCGTGGGCCGCCGCACCGCCCCCGCGGATCCGGTCGACAATGGTCAAGACCACGGCCTTGGCGATCATGCCCGAGGGCATGCCGGTCCGGGGCGGCGCGGGCGCGATCAGCGTACCGTTCGGCGACGTGCGCGGCTGCGAGATCTGGTGCGGCGGTGCGAAAGCGATGCCCGCGGCAAAGACATTGTCGTAGAGCGGTGACTGGTACGTCTTCGGCCAGTCGTCGGCCGACCAGTTCTCGTACGCGCCCGCGGCGTAGTTGGCGTCAACCTTGAGGAACCCCGCCGGGTTGAACAGCTGGTCCGAGATGTCCGCCCCCGCCTTGTCGTACGCCTTGAGGTCGGCGCCGCGGAACGGCGGCAGCAGCATCGCGAAGTCGAACGGGAGCTCGTGCAACGAGCCATCAATCTGTTCGTAGTGGACGACGCCGGGCTCGATCTGCGTACAGTGCGCACCGAGGATCGCCTGGATGCCGCGCTCGCGGTAGAGCGACTCGGTCCACAGTTTCGAGGTCGTCTGGAAGCCCTGTTGGGTGAAGGTGAGCCCGCCGACGCCGAAATCGCCGAGCTGGGCCTCATTGGTCAGGTAGACGACCTCGGCCCGGTCCCGGACGCCAGCCTCGCGCAGGACGTGGTCGAGGTTGAAGGTGTACTCGAAGGCGGCGCCCTCGCACGTACACGTCCCGTGGCCCGTGCCGACGACGAACCGCAGGTGCTCCCCGGCCTTGAGCCGGGCGATGGCTTTCTTGAGTTCCCCCGCGGTCGCCGCAGCGTGGGGCGCGGTACACACCGACAGCGTGTAGCCGTCCGGGCCGAGTCCCTTCGTCGCGGCGAAGTTCAGCTTGGGCCCGGTGGCATTGATGAGAAAGTCGTACTCAATGGCCTCTTCCCGGCCCTCGGCTCCCTTCGCCGTCGAGCGTACGACGACGTACGAGTGGTCGTGCCCGTCACCGCCC
The DNA here is from genome assembly GCA_031254155.1 of Propionibacteriaceae bacterium. GTDB lineage: Bacteria > Actinomycetota > Actinomycetes > Propionibacteriales > Propionibacteriaceae > WQYJ01. Next base: position 4,102 of record JAIRVA010000265.1, on the reverse strand, counting down.
TCCGGGTGGATCTCCGTCGCGAGCGCCTGGTGGAACTCAATCCCCTGGCGGCGGTAGACGGGCGCCAGGGGAAACAGGACCTTTTCGGCCGGCATCTTGCCGACGCCGACCCAGATGTTGGACGGGATCCAGTTCCACTGCGCGTTGGGCGCCACCACGATCACCTCGTGCGCCTTCCCGAGCCGACGTCTTGCATGCAGGGCGGCGGTGTGACCTGCCACACCGGCCCCAAGAATCACTAATCTTGCCATATTTACACCGTTGTGCCGATAGCCCAAATGTTTCTGTACCCCATATACAGTTTGGATACCCCCTAGGGTATACTGTCCCCATGACTGAACGCAAGTACCTTATTATCGGCGGGGTGGCCGGCGGCATGTCGGCGGCGGCGCGGCTGCGGCGTCTGGACGAGTCGGCCTCGATCATCGTCTTCGAGCGGGGGGCGTACGTGTCGTTCGCCAACTGCGGGCTGCCGTACTTCGTCTCCGGCGAGATCGAGGACGAGAGCGACCTCCTCCTGCAGACCCCGGCGTCGCTCGCGGCCGCCCTCAACCTGGATGTCCGGATCGGGCACGACGTCACGGGACTCGACGCGGTGGCCCACACGGTGACGGTGTCGACACCGGGGGGCACACAGACCTGGCCGTACGACGCCCTCATCCTCTCCCCCGGCGCGCTGCCCGCGCGGCCGCCCATCCCCGGGCTGGACCACCCGCTGGTCCAGACGCTGCGGACCGTTGACGACGCCAAACGCGTTCACACCCTCGCCGGTGGCGCCGCCCACGCGGTCGTCCTCGGAGCCGGGTTCATCGGCATTGAGGCCGCCGAGGCGCTCAACCACCGCGGGGTCAAGGTCACGGTGGTCGAGTTCGCGCCGCATGTCCTGCCGCCGCGGGAGAAGGAGCTGGCCTGGCTGGCCGCCGAGGAGATGCGCCGGCTCGGCATGGACGTCCGGGAGTCGGTCGCCGCGACCGGGGTCACCGACGCGGCGGGCCGGGCGCGAGTCGCGCTGTCCGACGGCACGTTTGTGGACGCCGACACCGTGATCCTGTCAGTGGGCGGTACGCCCGACACGGCGGTCTTCACCGCCGCCGGCGTGGCCAGCGAGCGCGGGTTCCTCGTCGTGGACGCCCAGGGCCGGACGAACCTGCCCGACGTGTACGCGGTCGGCGACGCGACGCTGTCGGTCGACGGCGTGACCGGGAAACGCCGGCCCGTCCAACTGGCCGGACCCGCCAACCGCGCCGGACGCCTCGTGGCCGACCGCCTCGGGCAGCCGGGAGCGGCGCGACCGGTCCCCCGGCCCCTGGGCTCGGCCATCGTCCGCCTCGGGGCGCTCACCGTCGCCATGACCGGTGCCAACCGGGCGGCGCTCGACGAGGCGGGGTACACGTACACCACCCTTCACACCCACCCCGGGAGTCATGCGGGGTACTTCCCCGGCTCGAAACAGATGCACCTCATGGTCCACCTAGACCTCGCCACCGGCGCGATCCTCGGCGCGCAAGGTGTCGGTGAAGACGGGGTTGACAAGCGCATCGACGTACTCGCCACCGCCATGCGCGCCGGGCTCAAGGCCCCCGATCTGATCGACCTCGACCTGTGCTACGCCCCGCCGTACGGCTCGGCGAAGGACCCGGTCACCATGATCGGCTTCCTGGCGCACAACATCCTGACCGGCGTCACCCGTGAGTGGCACCCCGAACAGCTCGACTGGGCGCGGACCGAGGCCTGCCTGCTGGACGTCCGCAGCGCGGAGGAGTTCGCGACCGGGCACCTCCCGGAAGCCGTGAACATCCCCCACACCGAGTTGCGCGCCCGCCTGGACGAGGTCCGGGCCCTGGCCGGTGATCGTCCCATCGCGGTGACGTGCCAGTCGGGTGTTAGGTCGTACCTCGCCCACCGCATCCTCACCGCAGCGGGCTTCGACTCGGCCACCCTCTCGGGCGGCATGTTGACCCTTCGAGCCTGGCTGGGCGCCGACGCGGCCCAGACCCTGGTGTGAACCTCGCCCGAACGAAAGGAAAACTATGTGCAGTCCCGTCAAGTGCCAAGTCTGCGGCAAAACCACGTGGGCTGGCTGCGGCCAGCACATCGCCCAGGTCAAGGCGATGGTACCCAAGGGCCAGTGGTGCGACGGCCGGCACACCCCCGACGAGATCGCCGCGGCGAAGGCCACCAAAAGTAGCTTCTTCTCCCGCTTCCGGGGGCAGTGACCGGCCGGCCAGACTCCAAGCCGCCTCGGGATCGCTACCTGGCGTCTGGCCGGTCGACGCCGCCCAGGCCCTCAAGGACGAGTGGCCCGAATGATGATCGGGTGAGCGGCGTCGCGTACGGCGTCGCGTACGTGGATCAGGCGGGGGTCCGCCAGAGCGCGTCGACCGGGACGGCCTGAAGGTTCTCGCCAAAGGGCAGGGTCTGGTGCCCGAGGTAGAGGACGATTCCCCTGGTCAGGTCGTCGCCCAACCGGGCCTGAAGATGGCGGATGCCACGGAAGTCCTCATCCCGCGCGGTCGCCGAGGCCTTGACCTCAATCGCCACGACCTGGCGCCGCCGGTTCTGGAGGACGATATCGACCTCCACCTGGTCGCGAGTCCGATAGTGAAAGAGTTCGATCGTCTGGTCAACCCATGGTAGTTGGCGAGCGATCTCGGCGACGACGAAGCTCTCCAGCAGCGGGCCAAGTGGACCATCGGCCCGCAGCAGACTCGTCTCGTCCGCGCCGAGCAGCCCAGCCGCGACACCCGAGTCAACGAAGGCGAGTTTCGGCGCGGCGGTCGCTCGCGAGTTGGCTGCCACCCCCCAGCCGGGGACGCGTTTGATCAAGAAAACCTCTTCGAGCAAACCGATGTACCGCTCGACCGTTTGTTGCGACAATCCCAGCACCCGGGCCAGACCGGCCACCGTGAACACCTGACCCACGCGGCCGACGAGCAGATCAAGCAACGTCCGCAGGTGGTGCCCGCGTTCGATGGCGGCGAGCTGAATGACATCGCGATTGATGAGATCGCTGATATAGGACTCCAGGAACCGCTCGCGCCGTCGCCCCGATCGTGCGACCGCCTCGGGAAACCCGCCGCGGACAATGCGAGCGGCGTAGTCCGCACGTACGCTATCCGACGTGTGAGCAACGGGCCGACCGCTGAAGAGCGCCTGCACAAACCCGTCCGGAGAGCCCTCGATCTCGCCCTGCGCGAGCGGCCACAACTCGTACGTTTCCATCCGACCGGGGAGCGCATCCGGTAGGCCCCGCAAACCGAGAATGCGCGCCGATCCCGTGAGAAGGAAGCGGCCGGGCGTGGGCTCAGCGTCAACCAGTTCCTTCATGGCCAGAAAGATGTCCGGAGCCCGCTGGACCTCATCGATCACCATGCGAGGCGCGCTACGGACAAACGAGACAGGATCCCGTCGAGCCGACTCAAGCGTGTCTGGACGGTCGAAGGAGTACCACGCCGCGCCGGTTTTCCGTGCGATCTGGGCCGCCAGCGTGCTCTTCCCACACTGCCGGGCGCCGTTGATCACCACGACGCGAGTGTCCACTAGGGCTTCCTCAACCGAGCGCTGGCTGTGGCGCGGAACGACTCGGCCCAAGGGTGACGACGGTACGGATACCATGGCTTCAGTATGTCAGAAATGGAAGTTTTGCCGCCACTTTGCTGGAAGATCTGCCGCCATCTTGCTGGAAGATTTGCCGCTAACTTGCTGGAAGATCTGCCGCAACGCACCCAGTCGGGACGCGACCGTGGGGCCGCCGGAGACGCTCTCGACACCGCCTGCCAGCTCTACCTCCACGCCTGGCAGGCACCAACGACTTCGCGCTCATGCCCACTAGTGGTTATGAGCGTTAGTTCGTTGGCGTCTGGGTGAGTCTGGTGAGGTAGGTGTTGAGTTGGTGGCGGGTCCATTGCCAGTTGAAGGGTGTGTGAACCTGTCACCGTCAGAGCGGACAATATCAACCCCTTACCTAATCGACGGCCCCACCCTCTTCGTGGCCAAGCGCTCGAAACCGCTGTCGCCGACACTCCCCGAAATAGGCTTTGGGAGCCAGCCGATAGACGGCGGGAATCTGGTCGTCGAGCCAAGGGACTATGCCGCCGCGATG
>JAIRVA010000263.1 GCA_031254155.1 Propionibacteriaceae bacterium | reverse complement strand
AGGTGTCCAACCTCACGGTCGGCGGCCTGTTCGCGCTGCAGCACCGCGGCCAGGAGTCGGCGGGCATGGCCGTCGCCGACGGCGAACGGATCATGGTCTTGAAGGACATGGGCCTCGTCTCGCAGGTTTTCGACAACCCGGCGCTGCAGACGCTCCGCGGTTCGATTGCGATCGGCCACACGCGCTACTCCACCTCCGGGTCGTCGCAGTGGGAGAACGCCCAGCCGACGTTTTGTACCACGCCCCACGGCGACCTGGCCCTCGCGCACAACGGTAATCTGACCAACACCTCACAGCTGCTCGACTGGCTGACGGACTTGGACCCGGCGGAGCGGGTACCCGCCAAGCTCCAGATGGATTCCAGTTCGGACACGGCGATCCTGGCCGGTTTGCTCGCCGCCCAGGGGATGGACTGCCCGGACGCGCTGATGGCGGTCCTGCCGCGCCTCGAAGGTGCGTTCTCGCTGGTCGTACTCAGCCGTAACACGCTGTACGTGGCGCGCGACCGGCACGGGATGCGCCCGCTCTGCCTCGGCCGGCTCGGCACGGGCTGGGTCGTGGCGTCGGAGTCGGCCGCGCTGGACATCGTCGGCGCGGAGTTCTTCCGCGAGGTCGAACCCGGCGAACTGGTGACGATCAACGAAGCGGGTCTGCGCTCGCGGCGGTTCGCGGAGCCGCGGCGAGCAGAGTGCGTGTTCGAGTTTGTCTACCTGTCCCGCCCCGACACCCAGCTGAACGGCCGGGCGGTCCACAACATCCGCGTGAAGATCGGCAAGCTGCTCGCCCGCGAGCAACCGGCGGTGGCCGACCTCGTGATCCCCACCCCCGACTCGGGGACGCCGGCCGCCATCGGGTACGCCGCCGCGTCGGGTATTCCGTACGGCCAGGGCCTGGTCAAGAACGCGTACGTCGGCCGGACCTTCATCCAGCCCTCCCAGACCTTGCGCCAACTCGGCATCCGGCTCAAGCTCAACCCGCTGAAACGCGTGGTCGCCGGCAAGCGGCTCGTCGTGGTCGACGACTCCATCGTGCGCGGCAACACGCAGGCGCAGGTCGTGGCGATGCTCCGCCAGGCCGGGGCCGCCGAGGTCCACGTCCGCATCTCGTCGCCGCCCGTGCTCTGGCCGTGCTTCTTCGGAATTGACTTCGCCGACCCGGACCAGTTGATCGCCCGCCACCTCGACATCCAGGGGATCGCGGACCACATCGGCGCCGACTCGCTCGGGTTCGTGAGCCTGGAGTCGCTCATCGCGGCCACCCACGTCAGCCGGGATGACCTCTGCGTCGCCTGCTTCGACGGGCGGTACGGCGTCCCCGTGCCAGCCGACGCCGCCTGCCCGCTCGGGCTGGGTGCGGAGCGGATGGGCCAGGCCCAGTTGGGAGGTACGCGATGAGCACACCCGCCACGCGCTCGGCGTACGCCCAGGCCGGAGTCGACATCGACGCCGGCGACCGGGCCGTCGGTCTGATGAAGGCTCATGTCGCGCGGACCGCCCGGGCCGAGGTGCTCGGCGGGCTGGGCGGTTTCGCCGGGCTGTTCGACGCGAGCATGCTCAAGGCCTACCGCCGGCCCATCCTCGCCACGTCCACCGACGGCGTGGGCACGAAGGTTGCCATCGCCACCGCCCTGGACATCCACGACACCATCGGTTTCGACCTCGTGGGCATGCTCGTGGACGACCTCGTGGTCGTCGGCGCCGAACCGCTCTTCGTGACCGACTACATCGCCTGCGGCCAGCTCGTCCCCGAACGCATCGCGGCCATCGTCAAGGGCATCGCGGACGCCTGCGTCCAGGCGGGGGCCGCCCTTGTCGGCGGGGAGACGGCGGAGCACCCGGGCCTCATGCGCCCGGACGAGTACGACCTGGCGGGAGCCACGACGGGCGTCGTCGAGCACGACGACCTGCTCGGCGCGCACCGGGTCCAGGCGGGCGACGTCCTCGTGTGCCTGGCTTCGTCGGGGCTGCACGCCAACGGGTTTTCCCTCGTCCGCCGCGTCCTCCTGGAGTCCGCCGGCCTCGGCCTCACGACCCACATCGCCGACCTCGGCCGTACCCTCGGCGAGGAGCTGCTCGAACCGACCCGGGTGTACGCGGCGGACTGTCTGGCCGTCGTCCGGGCGACGGAGGTCCACGCCATGAGCCATATCACCGGCGGCGGCCTCGCGAACAACGTGGCCCGGGTCATGCCTTTGGGGCTCACGGCTCACTTTGACCGGGCCAGCTGGACCCCGGCGCCGGTCTTCTCGCTGGTCCAGGGGCTGGGCGGGGTCAGTGAGGCCGACATCGAAGCGACGCTCAACATGGGGGTCGGCATGGTGCTGGTCTGTCCCGCGGCGGCGGCTGCCGCGGCGATCACGCTGCTCGGAGCGCGTGGTCTGGCCGCCTGGGTGGGTGGTGTCGTCGAGAGCCGCGCTCCGGACGGGGCGGCGGCGTACCTCACCGGACGACATTCTTGAGCTGAGTGTCGGGTTGGATGTACCGCGCGGAACCGGTAATCTTGGGGACACGAAATAGACCGAACACATTAGTCACGCGGGGTTGCCGCGAGTGAAGGAGGCTGACCCTATGGGGCGCGGCCGTCAGAAAGCAAAGCAGACCAAAGTCGCACGGGAGTTGAAGTACCGCTCCGTGTCGACCGATTTCGCGTCCCTTCAGGAGGAACTGCGCAAGACGTCGCCGGGGGAGATCCCCGCGGCTTACGCTGATCTGGCCGAGGGGTACGACGATCCCGAACTTGACGAAGATGACGAGTTTTTCGACGACGACGAGTCGCTCGATGACGAGTCGCTTGATGACGACTGAACTCGACGACGAGTGTTCCCACGGGTGACGCCGTGGCACAAGGAGGAACGATGGAAGCCAGAGCCTCTCGACCCGGTCCGGCAGCGATGATTTCGAAGTGGCGGACCGTGCTCACCCGGCAGACCCCGGACCCGGCCGGTGGAAGTGACCCCGCCCGCGAACTGCCGGGCTGGAGTTCGGCGTGGGTCCCAGACCGGTGGCTCGATGGCTTCGAGACGCTGACGTACGCCATGGTCGGGTGCCCCCATCTGCCCGAGGAAGGCAGCGGCCACCTGGTCTCGACGCTTGTCCGCTACGGGGCACCCCGGCGCCGACGCGCGGTGCTCTACCTGCACGGCTGGAACGAGTATTTCTTCCAGCGCCACGAGGCAGAGTTCTTCGAGCAGTTGGGGTACGACTTTTACGCGGTCGACCTGCACCGGTACGGCCGGAGCCTCCAGGCGGGCGAGCTGCCGGGGTACATGGAGTCGGTCGAGGACTACTACGAGGAAATCGACGCGGCGCTCGCGCTCATCAAACGGGACCATGACCGGGTGATCCTGTACGGGCACTCCACCGGCGGGCTCATCGCCAGTCTTTACGCGTCGGACCGGCCGAAACAGTTCGTCGGCGTCCTGTTGAACTCGCCCTGGATCGACATGCAGGGCTCGGCCCTCTTCCGGGCCCTGACCCCGCCGCTGGTGCGGGGTCTCGCGGTCGCCTCGCCCACGATGACACTGCCGGCCAGCGAGAACGACCTGTACGGACGGTCGCTGCACCAGGACTTTGAGGGCGAGTGGGACTTCGACCTCACGCTGAAACGCATCGAGTCGCAGCCGCTGCGGCCGGGCTGGGTCAAGGCGGTCGTTGACGGCCACGACCGGGTGGGCGCGGGATTGCGGATTGATGCGCCGGTCCTCGTCGTCACCTCGGCCCGTTCC
>JAIRVA010000211.1 GCA_031254155.1 Propionibacteriaceae bacterium | reverse complement strand
AGGGACACTGGTGGGGGGAGTCTGTGCGTGGGCCAGCGGGGTGGGCCAGGGGGAGGGTGGCCCCCCTGGCTCTCGCGTCTGACTAGGGGAGACACGCGCGTATTGCCCCCGGGTTACGGGGCTAGAAACATTGGCGCTTGATGATGAGGGTGACTTTGCCGCGGATGTCGGTGGTCTTGATCGCGCCGTACACCCGGCTGTCCGTACCGTTCTCCCGGGCGTCGGCGAGGACGAACACCTCGCCTTCCGCGATGGTCAGCGGGAAATCGACCCCGTCGGCGTACCGTTTCGTGGCCTCGTGGATGCCCGGCTCCTGCTGGAGGGCGCCGTTGATCGTGAGGCCCGCGTCGGTGATGTCCACCGTGTCGCCAGCCGTGGCGATCACCCGCCGGACCTGGCGCGTACCCTCGTAATCGAGAACGACCAGGTCAGAGGGGTGGTACGCCTTCGTGTGGCGGAAGAACACCACCAGGTCGCTGTCCTTGACGGCGGGGGACATGCCCGGTTCGCGGTACCGTACCAGCCCGAAGACGAGGGTGAACAGTGCCACGAGGGCAAGTCCGATGACGAGGATCTTGAGCGCCAGGTGGCCGAGGTCGCGCCAGGCGGACGGCGGTTTGGCCATGCTCACATTGGCCGGACTCACGTTGGTCGGTTTCACGTTGGTCGTACTCACCGCGACCACCGCCTCTTGAGACCAGCCCCCGCGGCGACGGCGTTGATGAGCACGACGATGAGGCCGAACCCGCCGAGCCCGCCCAGGGCCCAGGTGTCGGCCACGCCCGTTTCGACGATGGCCCCCCGGGCGTTGGTGAACTCGAGCGAGTGGGCGGTCTGGCACCCCACCCAGTCCACGGTGAGGCGGCCGTCGCGCGTGACTTCCCCGGTCACGCCGTTCCGGGCCGTCGCCTCGTACCCACCGGTGGGCTGTTCCACGACCGTGACGCTCCCGCCGGCGTACGTGTCCTGGATGGTCACCGACTGCCCGTGTGCCAAGGCGAAATAGACTTCGCCCACTGCGTTGGTGGTCACCGTGCCGCCCGTCGGCGTCGGACTGCCCGTGACAGCGAACGTCGTCGCTACGAGGGGCCCACCGAGCGCGTCGCGGAACGTCGCGGTGAAGGGGAACGCCCGGGTCTTGTCGCCGTACAGTCCGGTCACCGTCTTCGATATCGTCACGGGTACGGTGTTGGCGAAAGTCACAACGTACGTGTCGGGGCCAGTCTCGTTCTCGATCACGATGAGGTACGTGTACCCGCCGCCGTTGAGCCCGCTGAAAACCCGGTCCCCGAAACCGGCGGTGGTGAACTCGTCCGCGGGCAGGGTGACGGACGGGAGGGTACCCCACGAGGCCGGGTCGGTGGGATCGATCGGACCGGGGGTGTAGTAGACCGTCACCGTGAGCGCCTCGTCGCCGCCCGTGAATTGGGCGGTGAGCCGCTGGGCGTCGCCCGTCACCCCCGCGGCGACACTGGCGCTCGCGATGTGGGGCAGGGTGACGAACTCGGCGGTCGTCGTGCTCTCGACGGTCAGGCGCCCGTTGGCGGTGAGCCAGATGTCGGTCATCGCGGTCAGGTACGTTGTCACGTAATACCGCGTGTTGGGCGTGAGCGTGGGGCCGGTGGGCAGGGTGGCGGTGGCCCCGAAGCCCGGCCACGCCAGGGTGGTGGGCCGATGGGGCCGGCCGTTCGCCGCCGCGGTGTCGGAGTACGCGAACCCGCCGGCCACGAAGGTGGCCCCGTTCAGGGCCTGGCCCACGCTCGTGAGATCGGCCGCGTACTTCCCGATGTGGGCGGCCGTCGGCTCGCCCGCCACCGGCAGGTCGCGCAGCTTGACGGGCAGCACGCCGGCGCTGCCTCCGTACGGGTCGTACGCCGTGAGCGTGTTCACTGCGGGAATCGCCTTGTCAGAGTCGGCCACGCGGTCGATCAGGTGGGTGTCGTCGAAGCCCAGGGCCGCGCTGTGGCCGAGGGCGGCGTAGAGCTTGTCGGTCCGGGTGACAGTCGTCCCGGTGCTGTACGCGAAGGCCGGGTACGTCGCCGGCAGCGTCACGGTGTTGATCCGCTCCGCCGGGGCGTGGCCCGCGTAGGCCACGTCGTACACGTAAATCTCCTTGTCAGCGGTCATAGACAGCGGCTTGTCCAGCCGGGCGTTGACAAAGAAACCGTCGCCGCGGTTCGCCTCGGTGAGTCCGATGGCCGAGGCGTCGCGGGAGTACGCCCAGACGCGGGCCGCGTCATCGAGTTCCAGGGTGATCGGCGCCTCGGCCGTGATGTTGCCGCCGATCCCGGCGGAACCCTGGCTGGTGGCGGTGACCGTACCACCAGTAATTGCTACATGAGTCGAGTCTGGTACGACGGTCCCGGCGCCGATCCCGGCACCCGCGCCCGTACTCGTGGCGGTGACCGTACCGCCGCTGATCGTGACGTTGACGCCCGCGCCGGCCGCACTCGTGGTCGCGCTGCCGCCGCCGATGGCCGCCCCGGCGGTGGCGTCGGCGGTGACCCAGCCGCCGGTGATGGCGACCGTGGCCCCGCTGGCCCCGGCGCCCGCGCCGATGGCGGCGGGCCCGGCCCCGGTCTGGTGGGCGGTCACAGAACCGCCCGTGATCGTGATGCGGCCGCTCGGCAGTCCGGACGTACCGCCAATCGCGGCGGCCCCGGTGTCGGGGTTGATCACCGTCAGCCGGCCCTGGGCGGGGTCGGCGAGCGTCGGCTCGGCGCCGACCGTGAGCGTGGCCGTCGTCGGACCGTCGTCGGCGACGGCGATGTGCCCGCGGACGAAGCTGCCCTGGGTGGTCGTGGCGCCCAGGTAGGTGGGGTCGGTGTCAAGGCGCAGCGTCAGCTGGCCCGTACCTTGGACCGTGATCGCGCCGAGCAGGTCGATGCTCTGGACGCGTAGGGTCACCTCGACGCCGTCTTCGACGATGATCTCGCGGAAGATCGCCGTCCCCTGCTTGGGCGTCGCCGCGAGGGCCGGGCTGCGCAGGCCGGACTGGATGAGCGTGATCGTCTTGCCGTTCGCCGCCCAGGGGAAAGTGAGGGTCCGGTTGGGGTCGGGGACCAGACCGCCCCCGTACGTCCCCGTCGAATAGGGGACGGCGTCGCCGGTGACCGTGTAGGTCGCACCGGACTGGGTGGACTCGGAGAGGTCGAGGACCGGTTGGGCGGCGTCGTAGACGAGGTAGACGTCCCGGTTCGCGGTGACGCTCGCGATGGAGACCTTGTCTGTTGACGAGGTACCCGTCAGCGAGTCCAGCCGCCAGTGCCAGAAGTCGTAGGCGGGAATCGGTGGTACGGCGAGGGTGAACGTACCGGCGTTCGCCACCGTGGTTGTCGTGGCCGGGGCGAGATCCTGCCCCCGCGTGTCGACGAAGTGGGCCGTGACAGTGTGCGATGCGACCGCTTGGGTGATGTCGACCCAGACGAAGGCGGGGATGGAGGAGGCCGGGTAGGTGTAGTTGACCGTGTCCAGGCCGCCGTTCATGGTGTTGACCGGGTCACCGTAGTAGCCCCACACCTTGAGGGTGCCCTCTTTGGTCCGCCCCCAGATCAAGGCGTCGCCTCGCAGGGGGTGGCCCGCCGGCGCGTTGTCGCTGTTTTTGAACTCCCGGACGCGGAGGTCGGCGTAGCTGGGCAGGAAGAAAACGTCATCGTGGTCTCCCGCTTGCAGGGCTGGTTTGGTGGTCGGCTCTGTCGTGACCGTCTTGCTGGCGAGGTCGCCCAGGGTCGACACGACCGCGAGGCTGCGCACGCTCGGGGCGTTCCACATGATGATGGTGTTGAGCTGCTCCCGGAAGGGCGATTTCAGGTAGTCGTTGGTGCTTCCCGCGCCGGCGAAGCGGGCCGTGCCCGTCGGCGTGCCGATCGACTGCAGCAGCAAGGCGTAGTTCGCGCCGTTGACGGTTTTCCGCTGGAGGATGTACCACTCTTGGTTGTCGACCGAAAACTTCGTGGTCTTGGGGTCCGCGATTGTTTTGCGGAGCGCAGCGAGATCGACCGGCTTAGCCGCCTGTGTAGAACTAAATGGCAGTAATGTCGCGAAAAGAGTCAGGATAAAAACGGCTAAGGTGAAGACCTTGAACCCGCGCCGACAGCGCTCGGTTATTTTATTACTGGAATGCATAATTTTGGTGCCCCCCAGCGCCTAACTATGTTTACAGAGTACCCGGTTGTCTCTCCGGCCCCCGGTTCCACGGTGGAACCTTCTCTCGTAATACTACCTCAAGAATATCAAAAACGTATAGAAAACGTTAGTCAATATTTAATAAATATCACAGCAGCCACTCACTGACGCCAGAGATCGCCCCCGGTGAACTGTCACATGCCTGTCACACGGACGTACTAGCGTCGCTCCGTTGGGTTCATGAAGGAGGACACCATGACATTCCGCCGTTTCGCCGCGATTGCCGTCGCGGCCGGTACCGCTCTCGCTCTCGCCGGCTGTGGGGGCTCCGGCGCTTCTGGCGACAAGACGTACACCATCGCCTCGGACAACGCCTTCGCGCCGTTCGAGTACATGGACACGACCACCAATAAGTACGTCGGCGTCGACATGGACATCCTGGCGGCCATTGCCGCGGACCAGGGCTTCAAGTACGAGGTCCGCAACGTCGGCTTCGACGCCGCCATGGGCGAGGTGCAGTCGGGCCAGTCCGACGCCATGATTGCCGGCATGACGATCACTGACAAGCGTAAAGAGACGTACGACTTCTCGGACGGCTACTTCGAGGACGGCCAGGTCCTCGCCGTGCCGACGGCCAGCACGATCACCGCCCTCACCGATCTGGAGGGGAAAAACATGGCGGTCAAGACCAGTACGCAGGGTGCCACGTACGCCCAGTCCATCTCGGATCAGTACGGCTTCACGCTTCAGTTCTATGAAGATTCCCCGACGATGTACACCGCGGTCATCAATGGTGCGAACGATGGTTGCTTCGAGGACCGGTCGGTGGTGGGCTGGGCGATCAAGTCGAACGGCATCGCCCTCAAGACCGTGGGCGACGTCATCAACTCGGGCCAGTACGGGTTCGCCGTCAAGAAGGGTACGAACGCCGACCTGCTGGAGAAGTTCAACAAGGGTCTGGCCAAGATCAAGTCGAACGGCAAGTACGACGAGATCCTGGCCAAGTACGGCTACTGAGCCACGGGGACCACCGACCTACCGGCTCCCCCTTTGACAAGGGAATACACAAGAAGACCGTCCCGCGCATGACTTTCGAATGATGAGGTGATATGGATTTCGGCGCCACGATCCAGGGCTCCTGGCAGTTGTTGCTCCAGGGGCTCTGGGCGACCGTCCTCGTCTCCGTCCTCGCCATCGGGGCGGGCATCGTCGTCGGCTTCGTCTTGTGTCTGATGATCCTGTCGAAGTTCCGGGTGCTCCGGGCGCTGGCGGGGGTGTACGTCTGGGTGATCCGAGGGACGCCGATGCTCGTCCAGGCGTTCATCGTGTACTTCGGCGTCCCACAACTGGTCCGCCTCATCGTACCGGGCTTCACCATCAGCACGTTCGTGGCCGGCGGGATCACGCTGACGGTCAACGCCAGCGCGTACCTCTCCGAAATCTTCCGGAGCGGGATCAACGCGGTTGATCCGGGTCAGGTGGAGGCGGCGCGGAGTCTCGGTCTCAGTGGGAGCCGGACGATGGCGCGCATCATCTTGCCACAGGCGGTCCGGATCACTATCCCGTCGCTCGTCAACCAGTTCATCATCACGATCAAGGATTCCTCGCTGTTGTCCGTGATCGGGATGGCCGAGTTGGTCAACAAAGCCCGGGTGTACGTGGGCGCGACCTACAACTACTTCGCCACGTACATCCTGGTCGCCGTACTGTATCTCGCTGTCATCTCGGTTTTGATGGTCGTGTCCCGCCGGGTCGAAAGGAGGCTGAACCGTGACAAAGATTCTCGTTGAGGCGGTCCGGAAGCGTTTCGGTGACCTGGAAGTCCTGCGCGGGATCGACCTCAGTGTCGACGCGGGCGAGGTTATCTGCATCATCGGGCCGTCGGGTTCGGGCAAGAGTACGTTGTTGCGTTGCGTCAACCAGCTCGAACGGGTGACGGCGGGCCGGGTGGTCGTGGACGACATCGTGATGTCCGACCCGAAGTGCGACCTTAACGCGGCCCGGCAGCACCTCGGCATGGTGTTCCAGGGGTTTAACCTGTTCTCGCACCTGACCGTCCGGCGGAACCTCACCCTGGCGCCCATGGACGTGAAAAAGCTCCCCCAAGCCGACGCGGAGGCGCTCGCCGTGGAGTTGCTGACCCGGGTCGGCCTGGTGGATAAGATCGACGCCTATCCCCGGCAGCTATCGGGTGGCCAGAAGCAGCGCGTCGCCATCGCCCGGGCGCTCGCGATGCAGCCGGACGTGATGTTGTTCGACGAGCCGACCTCGGCCCTGGACCCGGAGATGGTGGGCGAGGTGCTGACCGTCATGCGCCAGCTCGCGGCCGACGGGATGACCATGTTGGTCGTGACCCACGAGATGGGTTTCGCCCGTGAGGTGGCCGACCGGGTCATCTTCATGGACGACGGCGTCATCGTCGAGCAGGGCCGGCCCTCCGAGATCTTCGGCAACCCGAAGGAACCCCGGACCCAGGACTTCCTCCGCCGCGTCAGCCAGGCCGGGTAGGGCCGCTCAAACCTTCGGACAAACCGACTCAATTCTTCGGGCAGGTTAACTCAAATCTTCGGGCAAGTGCCGAAACTGGGCGTGGCGGAGTCGCCCGTCTAGGGGTGGTCCCAGGCCCGGCGCCGCCAGCGCGTCGCGCCAGGAGGGTGGCGGCGATGGGAAGAGGGGCCATTGCTCCAACTTTTGGATTGCTTGTTTGCGTACGACGGTGCGATAATGGTGGCATATTTCACACCTCGAGGGGGTACCCATGACACAACCACCCTACCCGTCGTACGGTCAGTCCTACGGCGGCCAACCGCCCTATGCCGCCGTGCCGAGCGCGACCGATCCGGGGCTTGACAAGCCATGGTACGGGATTACATTTGGTCCGGCGGTGACCCGGTTCTTCAAGAAGTACGCGACCTTCACCGGCCGGGCCTCACGCGGGGAGTACTGGTGGTGGTACCTCGCTTACGGGATCTTCGCCCTGGTGCTAGGCGTTCTGACCGCCACCGCGGGAACAAATTGGGGCGTTCTCAGGTACAACTACAACTATGGCTTCAACTATAATTACGGCCTAAACTACAACGGCTTCGGGTGGCTTCTCACGGGCATCTCGGGCCTCGTTTGGCTCGGGGTTCTCATACCAAGCCTCGCGGTCGCGGTTCGTCGGTTGCACGACATCAACAAGTCGGGGTGGTGGTACTTCGTGGCCTTCATCCCCTGCGTGGGCCCGATCTGGCTCATCGTCCTCCTGGCTACGGCGACGTACCCCGGGCCAACCCAGTGGGATTCCGCCCCGGCGGAGCCGTCGGGGTACGGACAGCCGCCGTACGGGCAACTCACGTACGGGCAGCCCGCCCCGACGCCGGCGTACGGACAACCGGCCGCGGCGGCCTACGGGCAGCCGGGTTATGGGCAGCCACCCGCGGACCCGACGTACGGGCAGGCGGGTTACGGCCAGGCGTACGGGCAATCAAGCGCGGCGCCGACAAGTGACCAGCCGGGTTATGGTCAGGCGTACACGCCGCCGAGTGCGGACCCGGCGTACGGACAACCGGGTTACGGCCAGACGTCGTACGGACAACAACCGTACGAACAACCAACCCCCAGCCCAACGTACGGACAGCCGTACGGACAGTCTGACCCGGGTACCGTACCACCGTACGGACAGCCGGCCCCGGAGGAGTCGGCACCTGTACAACCACCGTACGTTCAGCCGGGCCAAGGTCCCGCCGAACCGTACCCACCGCAACCGGGTGCGCCGGCCCCCGGCCTGTGATTCCCGGCCCCTCGCGTCACGCCGCCGCCACCGGCACCGGCGGGGCGTCGCCTCCCTCATAGTGTCTGGCTGAACCGAAAGGAGGACCGCGCGTGGCGGAGTCAAGTCTGACAACGTCGGGCGGCCCTCTGACGTTCCCCAGTCCGGGGCCGGTGAGCCCGCGGGACAGCCTGGACGTCCACCTACTGGTGACGTACCTCCGGGCCGAGTCGCGGGACCGGCCGGTTGTCGTACTGACTCTTGGCAAGGGTGAGGCCGCGCCGTACGTGTCGCCCGACGACTTGGTGGCCACCGCGGGCGGGCGGGCCGACGTTGTCATTCTGCGCGGTGACGATCTCACCCGCCGCTTCGCCGAGTCCGTGGCGACGCGGGCCGGCGTCTACCGGGGGGCCTGTCGGGTCTACCCGCCCGGGACAACCTGGGAGACCGACCCCCGGTCGGTACCGCTACGGATGGCCCGCGACGAGCAGGAGATCGCTTCGCTCCCAGGACTCGTCCGGCAGGACTTGACGCGCGCGTTGGAGCGCAAGCCCCTGCGGCCGGCCACCCGTCCTGCGACCGCGCCCGGACGGGTACCACCCGCACCTGCCGTACGGCCCGTGACCGGGCCGCCCGCGCCCCCCGTACCGCCCGTGGCCGTACCGTCCGCGGCCGGATCGCCCGCCCGTCCGGCTCCCGTGGCCCAGACGCCGCTGCCGGAGACGATCACCACGGAGGCCGAGGCGGCCGCGTTGGGCGCGTACCTGCTTGGCGACCGGGTGAACCCGGTCGTCGTGGTGTCGCGCGCGACCGGTGAGGCGGCCGCGTACGCCGACGTTGACCAGCTGCGGTCGGATCTGACCGGGCTCGCCGACGTGTTCGAGATCACCTCGCTCAAGGCCAGTTGGGCGTTCACGCGCACCGTACCGCCGCTCTGCCAGGTGTACGGCGGCGCGGGCCGGGTGTACGCGGCCGGCAACGCGTGGGTCCACGATCCGTACAGTTCCCACCTGCGGCTGGCGTACGGACGCCAGGAGGGAGCCGAACTCACGCGGGCGCTCATCGCCGACGCGATGCGGCTCGCCTCGCGCGGCGGCTACGCGGCCCGGCCAGCACCGACACCGCGCGGTGTCGTGACGGGAACGGTGATTGGTACGGCCGGTGGCCGGGGAATCGTCCAGCTCAAAGCGGGCGGGGCCGGGGTGCTGTGGCCCGAACTGACCGAACCGGATCTCCCCGCCGAGCGGCTGTTCGCCACCGGGATGGTCGTCACCGGCGAGTTCGACCCGGAGAGCCGGCGGATCGACATCCGGGGTATGCGGCTGACCCCGGCGGAGGCCGTGGCGGCCTACGAACCCGGTGACACCGTGTTGGTCCGCGTCGCCGAGGTGTCGGCGGAGACGTGTACGGTGGACCTGTGGCCCGGCCAGACCGTGGCCATCGCGCCCGAGGACGTGAGCGACGACCCGGAACTGGACCTGCGGGATGTCATGACCGTCGGGGAGACGGTGCCGGCGCTCGTCGTCGCCCACGATTCCGGCACCGGCGAGTGGCTGGTGTCGCTCGTCGAAGCCGAGGAGGCAGCCCAGGCGGTTCCCGCTCCGCCGGTCCTCCAGGGCGGGCCGCCCTGGTTGGTCCCGCCGGTCTTGGCGCCGCCCGTAATCGCGGCCGCGCGGGGGGAACCGGTTCCGTTCGCCCGGCTGGATGTTGACAATGAAGTTGTTCTGGGCTTGCAGCTAGAAAACCAACAATTAGTACAGCTAATCAAGGAGATGACCGACCAACTGGCCGCCGCCCAGGCCCAGCTCACGCTCGCCAAGACCGGGCGGCGGGAGAACCTGCGCCGCCGGGCCAGCGCCGACCGCCAGTCAGTCGCTGACCAGCGGGCCGCGGGCGACCAGTCGCTGTTCCTTGATGAGGCCGACCAGCTCGACTTCGAGATCCGGCTGGCCTGGGCCCGCATGGTGGCCCCGGGTGACAAGGCGATTTATCCGCTGAAGGCGTGGCGGTACGGCGAAGCCTTCTTCGCGACGCTCCGCGAGATCCAGGGGGTGTCCCGCGACAAGGTGGTGGAGGTCATCGTCCACGTCCTGACCGGGCGCGACAGCGAGCTGGCCTCTCGACAACTGCACCAACTCCGGTCCTCCATCTCGGGGAACGCGCCGCCCCGGACGCGGGCGGGCGGTGAGGTGTGCTGGCGAGTCTCGTTGCAGCACCGGACGCCGTCCGCCCGGCGGCTGCACTACTGGGTCTGCAACGATGGCGCCATCGAACTCGCCAGCATCCGGAACCACGACGATATGGAAGCCTGAGATACCTCCTCAGGCGAAGCTGGACCCCGACCAGATGTTGACGTCCCCGTCCACCGCGGCCTGATCGATCTGGGTGAGGGTCGCCTGGTCGAAGTCCCGGTGCGTGAGGGCGCCCACGGTGTCCTCCAACTGCTCGACGCTGGAGGCGCCGACCAGGGCCGATGTCACGACCTCCCGCCGCAAGACCCACGCGACGGCCATCTGGGCGAGCGTCTGCCCGCGGCCGGCGGCGATGTCGTTCAGGGCCCGGATGCGGGCGAGGTTGGCGTCGCTCAGCATGGTGTCACGCCAGCTCGGGGCCCAGGTGGCGCGCGAGCCGGCGGGGACGCCGGACAGGTATTTGCTGGTCAGCAGGCCCTGCGCGAGCGGGGAGAAGACGATGCACCCGATCCCCTCGTCGGCTAGGACATCGACGAGGGTTTCGCCGGGCGCGCCGTTCTCGACGTGGGGCTGCTCGATCCAGCGGTTGAGCAGGGAGTACGACGGCTGGTGGATCACGGCGGGCGTCCCCAGCCGGCGCAGGATCGCCAGGGCTTCGCGGGTGCGGGGGGCAGAGTACGAGGAGATGCCGACGTACCGGGCCTTCCCCGAGCGGACCGCGAAATCCAGCGCGCCCATGGTCTCCTCCAGCGGCGTCTCCGGGTCGAACCGGTGGGAGTAGAAGATGTCGACGTGGTCGATCCCGAGCCGGGTGAGCGACTGGTCGAGGGAGTCGAGGAGGTACTTCCGCGAGCCCCAGTCGCCGTACGGCCCGGGCCACATCGTGTACCCCGCCTTGGTCGAGATCACCAACTCGTCGCGGTGGTGGGCGAAGCTGCGCCGCAGGTGGCGCCCGAAGTTGGCCTCGGCCGACCCCGGCGGCGGGCCGTAGTTGTTGGCGAGGTCGAAGTGGGTGATCCCGAGGTCGAACGCCCGGCGGAGGATCTGTTCCTGCTTGTCAAAGGGGACACCGTCGCCGAAGTTCTGCCAGAGTCCCAGCGAGATGGCGGGGAGTTGGAGGCCAGAGCGGCCGACGCGGCGGTACGGCATGCGCCCGTCGTACCGACCCGGATCCGGGGAAAAAGTTGCTGAAATAGGCATGACACAACTCTAGCGACTAGCGACGCGCCAAAGACATCAAGAAACTCAGTCGTGTATGACTGAGTTTCTTGATCACTTTCGTCCGTACCCCAGAAGTTCCGCTAAGCTATCAGTTAAGTGGACGCACGGAGGCGTACCTTGGCTGGAAGGGAGTGACATGTGTGATGTGGGGCGCTGGTCGAGGTGCCATGACCGCTGACGCAATAGATGCTGACGGACTGTTCCTCCAGCACGCGGTTGAAACCGACGCGCGGCTGCTCATGTTGCTGCGGGTCTCGCAGAGTGCGCTGACCCAAATCTGGAACCGGTATTTCCTGGCCGCGTACCTTGCCACCCTGCCGTCGGCCTCGCCGGCCAAGGCGGTCAAGCTTGTCGCAACCGCTTTCCGGGCCGAGGTCGCCGAGGCGAAGAAGGACGGGAGCCGGCCGGTGGCCGCCGACTCGTTCGCGGCGGGCTGGCTGGGCCGTCTGGGCGTGGCGAACCCGTCGGACCGGTCCCGGCGGGCGGTGGCCTGGGCGTTTTACGCTCTGAGCGGGCGGAACCGGACGGTGTTGTGGCGGACTCGGGTCGACGGCTGGCCGGGCGACCGCCTGGCGGCCGAGCTGAATCTCCCGGTGACCCTGATCCCGGCGGTCATCGGCCACGCGACGGCCTGGTTCGGCAAGTACCTGGCCGATGCGCGCGGGCTGCTGGGCCTCACGGCAGAGACGGACTCGCTCTCGGCGGGCGGCGTACTCACCGGGGGCCTCCTCGGCCAAACCCTCGATGAGTACGCGAGAGATCCGGCCGTACCAGTCGAGACAATTCTTCGGCCACCGCCGGCCCCGGTGGTCGGACACCGGGAGACCAAGTCGGCGCGCGGAGGAGTTGCGGAGTGGCTGCGGACAAGGCGAAACGATCTCAGCGACTGGTGGCAACACCCGAGGCGGCGGGCCGGGCTGGCCGGCGTCAGCCAGGTGGGGCAGCCCGTGGAGTCGGTCGTCTAGGGCCAGTAACGGGTATCCTCGTTTGTACGCGGCGACGCCGCGAGTACGACGGGCCAGAGAGGATTCGGTTCCCAGGAGTGACGGATGGATGACGTCCAGGAGGCTGTAGAAACGGATGCGCGACTGCTCCGCCAGGCGCGCGGGTCGCGGCCAGCGGTGGTGCAGTTGTGGAATCGTTACTATGTGCCTGCGTGCATGGCTTCCGCGGGTACTGCCGAGAAGACTCTGGCCGCGACCTTCCGTAAGGCGGTTGACAAGGCCGGACGCGACACAACGGGCGCGAGTGATTTTGCGACGGAATGGTTGGGCGCCGCGGCCGTGCCGCCGCCGTCGCGCCGGGCGGTCCTGTGGGCGTTCTATACGCTGAGCCCGCGCAACCGGACGATTGTGTGGCGGCTGGCGGTCGACGGCTGGGAACTCGATCAACTCGTCGAGCAGGCGGGCCTCCCCGCCGGGACCGTCCGAAACGTGGTGCGCCTGGCGGGTAGCTGGTTTGCGTTTTATCTGGCGCACGCCCAGAGTCTGGGCGGCGTGCCTGGGGACGCGGTACCGGCTCGGCCGACGGGTGCCCCGGCAGGGGAAGCTGGTGAAGCAGCCGGTCCGGCAGCCTGGGCAGCCTGGGCGGCCGGGGAGTCTGGTTCGGAGCCGGTGGTGGCGGTTGACGTGCCGTCGTACTCCTTCTCGCTGGGGACGACCAACTGGCGGCAGCAGGCGGAGACGCTCACCCGCGGTGTGCTGGGGGTGAGTCTGGCCGAGTACGCCGCGCGGGAGGATTGGCCGGTCGACTCGGAGACGGTTATCAACCCGCCCCTGGCCCCGGAGCTCAGCCCGCGGGGAGTGGGTACGGCGCTGTGGGAGCGCGCGCGACGGACGATACTGGCCTGGCGCGATCTCATCGCGACCTGGTGGTGGAACCTCGGGGCGAAGATCCGGGTCGCCCTCGGCGCCGGGGTGGCTGCCCTGCTCGTCGTCAGTACGGGCGCGCTCGTGATGGCGTGGGGCAGCGCGCTCGGATCGTCCACCGACACCCCGTGGGTGATGCCGACGGCCGGGCATTCGTCGGCTCCGGTGTCGGTGCCGGCGACCACGGCGACCGCGTCGGCGCCGCCGATCACCTTGTCAACACCGGAAAGTCCGCCCACGACGGCGGCGACGACCACGGAGCCGGGGGGTGAGGCAGCCGCCGCGCCGCCGCCCAGCCACCCTCGGCCGGCTCCGACGAGGACGACCCGGGCGCCCGTGACCCACCCGGTGGCCACGGCAAATCAGTCGCAGACCGACCCGTCGACGCCCGGTGATGCCGCTGGTCCGGCGGTCAGTACGGCGGCGGGACCGTCGTCGGAGGCCGCGGCG
This sequence comes from Propionibacteriaceae bacterium, assembly GCA_031254155.1. Taxonomy (GTDB): domain Bacteria; phylum Actinomycetota; class Actinomycetes; order Propionibacteriales; family Propionibacteriaceae; genus WQYJ01. The sequence continues at coordinate 2,862 of JAIRVA010000211.1, read as the reverse complement.
ACCGAACCGGGGGACACCGGCGGCCCCGACGCTCCGGCTACCTCGGGCGGCGCTGGTGACGAGGGTGGTTCGTCGGAACCCGTGGTACCAACCGATGCGGGACTGTCAGACGGGTCCGGGTCCGACACGGATGTACCCGACACGGGTGTACCCGACACGGGTGTACCCGACGACCCAGGGGCGTAGTCCCAGACCACGGGTGGGTACCCGCCGACGTACCGGGGCCGTACTCCCAGACCATGGGTGGGTACCCGCCGACGTACCGGGGGCGTACCGGGGGCCTACCGCAACCCCGCTGAGCCGCCCAGCCGGCCCCCTCCCAGCCCGCGTTAGTATGAAAACGGCAGGTTTCCGCCCGCTTTCCGGCGCGTTTTCATGCTTTCGCGGGAAGGAAGGGGGGAAGTACGGGGGGTACGACGGGGAGTTAGGGGGAGTACGGCGGGGTAGGATGGGTGGCGAGTGAAGCAAAGGAGTACCTCATGTTGTCACCGGGCCCCGCGGTTGTCGCTGATTCCGTGGTCCGGCACGCTGGGGTCACGTACTGGCTGGAACGCGACGGTACGACGAAGACCCTCGTCATCGACAGGGCCGCGACAAGGGGTTTTGACGGTGAGGTGGCCGGTCGTACCTTTCGCGCACCCCTGACTTCCGCCAACGCCCTCGCCCTGCGGACCGCCTTGCCGGGCCTCGCCCCCGTCAAACTCGGGCTGGCGACCTCGGTGGGTTTCGGCGACCGGCTGGGTCTGTGTACGCCCGGCCACGTCGCGGCGCTGCGGGCCGCCGGCGGACAGATTAAACCTGTATTTGCCCAGCAGTCGATCCGCGAGATGGGCCGGACGGGCCGGACGCCCCGGAATGTCCTTGATGACGCGACGTGGGGTACGTTCCAGGGCGGCTGGCCGGGCGTCGTCGGCGCTGACGCCGATCACCTGCACACCACTGAGGACATTGACCGTTGCGTCGAGGCGGGGTACAGCTTCTACACCCTCGACCCGAACGACCACGTCAACCCGGAGGCCGAACACGCGAGCCCGGCCCGCTGTGAGGAACTCGCCCGGGCCCTCGACTGGGCCGCCCTGGAGTCGAGCTATGAGCAATTCCTGTCAACATACTCCGGGCGGACGTTGGACCTGGAAAACTCAGCAATCACGTTGGACGATGCCGCGCTGATCCGGGCCATGGCGAAGTACGGGGCAGCGCTCGTCCAGACGCTGCGGCTGTACCGTCACCTGGTCGCCACGCGCCGCGACTTCGAGTTCGAGGTGGCCGTCGATGAAACCGACTACCCGACCAAGCCGGTCGAGCACGTCGTCATCCTGAGCGAGTTGAAGCGGCTGGGAGCCAGCCCAATCTCGTTCGCACCGCGGTTCGTGGGCGGGTTCGAGAAGGGCGTGGAGTACATCGGCAACCTGGCCGAATTGCGGGATGACTTCGAGGTTCACGCCGCCATTGCGCGCGTGCTCGGGCCGTACAAACTCTCCCTCCACTCCGGCTCCGACAAGTTTTCCACCTATCCGCTGATCGCGGCGGCGACGCGCGGGCTGGTCCATCTGAAGACGGCGGGGACGAGCTGGGCGGAGGCGCTACGGGTCATCGCGCGGTACGACCCCGAGCTGTTCCGCGGCGTCGTGGCGTTGTCAATCCGCGAGTTCGCGACCAACCGGCAGAGCTACCGCCTGGGCTGCGACGTGAGTGCGATCCCGGTGCGCCCGAGGGCCGCCGAGTTGGACGACCTGCTGACGCGCCCCGACTCGCGACAAGTATTGCATGTGGGGTACGGTGCGGCACTCAGGGCGTACCACGACCGGCTGTACGAGTGCTGGACCGCCCATGAGGACGACCTGACCGAGATCATCCGCGACCACTTCGTGAAGCACCTCGCCCCCTTCGCCGAGTGGGCATAGACCCGCTGGCCGGGAGGGAACCACCCGTCCGCACATCGCCGATTTGCTCCCACCATGGCCACGCCCGGCGGGCGAGAAGCTGATCTACCAGGTGCCGCCCTTCTCATTCCGCCGGACACCCGGCTGACGACACAGCGTAAATCAGTGCTCCCTGGCAGCCCCCACATTAATGGTGTTGTCGGTGTCTTGTCGGAGCTGTCTGGTTAAGGTCCAGCGGCTCACGTTCGGCCGCCGCACCGTCAAAATCCCGCAGTCGGGGGGGGGTCCCAGGCCTCCCGGTGCGGAATGCGGGATATTGGTAGCGAAACCCGCGGATGGGGGTTGGGGGGCAAAATCCCGCATTCTGGGGGCGGGGGTGGGATCAAGTCCGTGGATTGCGGGAACGGAGTCGGCGCCGCCGGGCATTGATCCGGGGGTCACCTGGAGGAAGGGCCGGTGTCGTTCAACATGCGCATTGGTGAAGAGCCGGTTTAATCAGGTACTTGTCAGAGAGGTGATCTCCTGTCATCCCTGATGCCAGGTACCTTACAGTACGGGTGCCTGACAAAGGAGGTCGCCATGAGCGACACAACTACCGTACCCACTCCTGAACTTCCCCCCGACGAGCCACCCGCCACCGAGGTCCGCCAACTGGCGGCCGACCGCCTGGCGTACCTCGGCGGGCTCCAGTCCCAGCGCCGGCTCCGCGCTGCCGCCGACCGGGCACCGTGGCACGACCCGCGCCAGGGCCAGGGGCGCGTACTCGCCCTGCTCAAACTGAAGCCCGAGATGACCCAACGCGAACTGACCTTTCTCACGGGTCTCACGCGCCAGTCGCTGGCCGAGTTGCTGAACAAGCTGGAAGCGCAGGGTCTGCTCACCCGCGAACCGTCGACGGCCGACCGGCGGCGGGCGCTCTGGGACTTCCTCCACGAACACGCCGGCCCGGAGTTCGCTTTCCGCGGCCCCGGTGGTCCCA
>JAIRVA010000104.1 GCA_031254155.1 Propionibacteriaceae bacterium | reverse complement strand
CTTCACACCGAGTGCATCAATGAAGGTCGATTTTCCGGCGCCGGGGACGCCGGTCACCCCGACCCGGACCGCCGGTTCGCGGGCGTCGTGGCTCTCCCGCAACGTCATGAGCAGCTCGTGGGCGCGGGGCCGGTCGGCCATCAAACTCGACTCGACAAGGGTGATCGCGCGTGCGATCTGACGGCGGTTGCCCGCCAGGACACCCGCCACGAGTTCCTCGACCGTACTCACTCCCGACTCCTCGTCCGTCATCATGTTGACGAGCACAACGCTACCGTACAACCGGGTGCCGAGGTAGGATCCCGTACCGCTACTGGGCCATCGGTTTGGCCAGCAGGTCGTCGGGGACGGTGAAACCGCGGGAGTCGGTCGTACCCTTCTCGCGCTGGAAGCGGTTCATCCACTCCCGCCGGGCCGGGCCGGTGTAAATCTGGCGCGGCCGGTAGATGCGCCCAGCCGGGTCGGCGGTGACCTCCTTCCAGTGCGCGATCCAGCCGGGCATGCGGCCGATGGCGAACAGGACGGTGAACATCTCGACCGGGATCCCGAGGGCGGTCAGGATGATGCCGGAGTAGAAGTCGACGTTCGGGTACAGCTTGCGCGAGATGAAATAGTCGTCCGACAGCGCGGCCGCCTCGAGTTCACGCGCGATGTCGAGCCGCGCGTCCGAGATGTGCAGCGAGTTGAGCAGGTTGTCACAGGCCCCTTTGAGAATCTGCGCGCGAGGGTCGAAGTTCCGGTACACCCGGTGTCCGAAGCCCATGAGCCGGATCCCCGCAGTCCGGTCCTTCACCTTGGCGAGATAGTCCTGGACGCTCATGCCGGAGGTCCGCAGGTACGTCAGCATCTCCATCACCGCCTGGTTGGCCCCGCCGTGGAGCGGTCCCCACAGGGCACACACGCCGGCGGCCGTCGACGCGTACACGTTCGCCCCGCCCGACGCGACCATCCGGACCGTCGAGGTCGAGCAGTTCTGCTCGTGGTCGGCGTGCAGGATGAGGAACAGGTTCAGCGCCGCGCTGGCCTCGGCGGTGACGACGTAGTCGCGGAACGGCCGGGAGAACATCATGTGCAGGAAGTTCTCGACGTACTTGAGGTTGTAGCGGGGGTACGTGATCGGCTCGCCGATTGATGATTTGTACGCGGCCGCGGCAATCGTGCGGACCTTCGAGATCAGCGCCCCGCTGACCCGCTCGAACTGGTCCTCGTCGTCAATGACCATGCCGGGCAGGTCGTACGTCTGCAGCGCGTTGATCATCGCCGACATGATCGACATCGGGTGGGCGTGGACCGGGAAGCCGGAGAAGTGCCGGCGGAAGTCCTCGTGCAGGGTCGAGTGCTCGGCCAGGATCTCGGAGAAGTGGGCGCGCTGCTCGGCGGAGGGCAACTCGCCCCAGATGAGCAGCTGCGCGACCTCAATGAAAGAACAATGTTTGGCCAGATCCTCGATCGGGTAACCCCGGTAGCGCAGAATCCCCTTCTCACCGTCGATAAACGTGATCGCGGACTGGCAGGCACCGGTATTCTGGTAGCCGCTGTCCAGCGTGATGTACCCCGTTTCCGACCGCAACCGCGAGATATCGACAGCGTGCTCGTCCTCCGTACCGACGACCGTGGGCAGGGAGATACGTTTCCCGTCCGGCAGAGTTAAAGTGGCAATTTCGCTCATCGTTCCTCCTCGTAGTTGACCGGGGCCTGGGCTAGGCTTGTGTCGATACTAGCGGCTTTAAGGAGAAGTGAACCACAGATGAGCAACACGGACGCCACCGCCGAGTCCCTGCCAACTCCCGTACCATCCCCCCCGGTGACGGTCGGGGCCGAGCCAGAGTCGGTCCGGGACGAGGAGGCCTTCCTTGACGCCATCGTCAGCCACAGCGATGCCGACCCGGCCGAACTGGGTCTGCTGCGTGACAAGGTGGTTTCCCACTACGACGCCCTGGACGGGGTGAAGACGACCCCGGCGCCCAAGGCCTAGGGAACCACCGACCTCGTGGCTCACTGACGTTTCCGGCCGGGCTTACACCGTTTTCTGCTCGTGCGCGAACCGCGCTGCCCCGACGATCCCGGCCTGGTTACGGAGCTTCGCGGGTACGATGGGCGCGCGCAGGCGGAGGAACGGCAGGAACTTCTCGGAGTTGCGGCTGATCCCGCCGCCCACCACGAACAGGTCCGGGGTGAACAGGGCTTCCAGCACCTCGTAATACCGCTGCAGCCGCTTGATGTACGTATTCCAGTTGAGGTCCTCCTCCGTCCGCGCGCTGGCGGCGGCCCGCTTCTCGGCGTCGAACCCGTCGATCTCGAGGTGGCCCAGTTCGGAGTTGGGGATGAGGACGCCGTCGTAGATCATCGCCGTACCGATCCCCGTACCCAGCGTCGTCACGATCACCAGCCCGGCCTGGCCCTGCGCCGCACCGTAGTAGACCTCGGCCAGGCCCGCCGCGTCGGCGTCGTTCATGAGGGTGATCGGCCGCCCGAGAATGTCGGCCAAGACATCGGCCGCGGCGTAATCGATCCACTTCTTGTCGATATTGGCGGCGGAGCGGGTGATGCCGTGGGTCACCACGCACGGTACGGTGATGCCGACCGCCAGGCCCGCCGCGGCGTCGCCGAACTCGGCCAGGACCTGGGCGACGGTCTTGGCGACCGCCTTGGGGGTCGACGGCTGCGGGGTGGGAATCCGGACGCGCTCGGCCGTACATTCCCCTGTCACCAGATCAACGGGCGCACCCTTGACGCCCGAACCGCCGATATCAACGCCGAAAGCCAGTTCTGCCATGCGAAAAGCATAGCGCGAACTCGCCTGGGGCACAAGATAAGTTTAGTCTGGGCGTGACAGTCTGGTAGAAAAAGGCTTGCACTTCGCAGAGGTAGCGTCCTACAATATTAGATAGCTCCCGGTGTACAATCGTGTAGCGGGACACGCATCAGCGGGGAAGACTTGCGTCGGCCCTTCAGCGAAGCGCGACCCAGATCAGGTTAGTGGGCGAGATGATATCTCGGGTGGGATGACTGATCGGATCAGGGCCGGGGAGCCAGGGTCTCCGTGTGGTCGGATCGTCAGTGATCCGACCACACGGAGACCAACCGCTCATCTGCGCTGCGTCGTCAGGCGGGCAGTCGCCGCTCAGGGCACGGTCCTTAGGCCATGAGGTCGCGCGTCACGGGTACGAGGTCGTCGAAAAACCGGGCGGCCCGAACCCGGGCGACGCGGGCCGCAAAGTCATACTCCGTCAGGCGCGAGTCCCCCCGCGCGGCATCAAGCAGGTTGATCACAAGTTGCCGGTCGGAATCAAGGATGGGCCGGTCGCCGCCGTAGAGCGGGCCGACATCGATGGGTTCGCTGGACATGGTACAAGCCTACCGTCCAGACGGTTGATTGACGCTGAGGAGGACCTTCCCCCGGGCCTCGCCAGACTCCAGCAACTCGTGGGCTGCGCGGGCGTCCGCCAGGGGGAAGGTGGTGATCGGCGGCAGCGGGATGGCACCCGACTCGAACAGCGGCCACACCCGGTCGACCACCGCGCGGACGATCGCCGCCTTCTCCGCCACCGGCCGCAGGCGCAGGCTCGTCGCCGTGATGGTGGCTGCCTTGGTGAGTAGCTGATTGAGGTCGAGTGTCGCCTTCCGGCCGCCCTGCAGCCCGATCACGACCAGCCGCCCGCCGTGGGCGAGCAAACCGACGTTGGCCTCCAGGTACTTCGCCCCGATGATGTCGAGGATCGCGTCCACCCCGCGGCCACCGGTCGCCGCGCGTACCGCCGCCGCCCAGTCCTCGTGGTAGTCGACCACGACGTCCGCCCCGGCCGCGCGGGCGTGGGCCGCCTTCGCCGCCCGGCCGACCGTGGTCATGACGGTCAGCCCGAGGTACTTGGCGTACGGGATCGCGAACGACCCGATCCCGCCCGTACCCCCGTGAATCAGGATCGTCTCCCCTGGCCGGACGCGGATGCTGTCGAAGTTGGACACCACGGTGGCCGCGGTTTCCATGATGGCGGCGGCCTCGGTGAGGCCGACACCCCGGGGTACGGGGGCGCACTGGACGGCGGGTACGACCGCGAATTCCGCGTACCCCCCGCCCGTCAGCAACGCGACCACCGGCTCGCCGAGTACCGGGGCCGTGACGCCGGGCCCGAGGGCGTCGACCCAGCCGGACACCTCGAGGCCCAGGATGTCGGAGGCACCGGGCGGCGGCGGGTAGAAGCCGCGGCGCTGGAGCAGGTCGGCCCGGTTGAGGCCGGCCGCCGCGACGGCCAGACGGACCTCGCCCGGCCCCGGTTCAGGAATCGGTGTCGTCGTGAGGCGCAGTTCTTCCGGCCCGCCGGGCTGTGCCACCGTGATTACACGCATGACTCCAGCATAGTGCGGGAGGGAGACAAGTTCGGGGGAACCGTCGGCAGGGAGCGAAATGGACCGTCTCCCCCTGTCAAAGGGGGGGGCCAGTGGGTCGGTCCCCCCGTGGTCCCCGTGGCCGCTGATAGTTCAGGACCAGGACCAGTTGCCGGAGTCGGGGACGAGTTCGACCCAGGTGTTGCCCGGGGCGAGGACGACGGGCGCGCCGCTGGCGTCGAAGAACTGCCAGGGGGCGGTTTCGGAGTCTTTCTTCCAGGTGATGGGGGCCGACATCTGGCCGGAGGCCACGAGTCCCGTACCTTCACCCACGACAAAGGTTTCGGGGATCTTGGAGCCGGCGGCGTCGGTACCGTCCAGGTACGACACCGTCACGTCCAGGATCAGCAGGTTGGTGGCGCCGAGCTGCGTCCCGGCCTCGGCCATGGCCGGCGTGTCGCCCTCGAACCGGAGCCACCGCGACTGGGTGGTATCCCACCGCCACTTCGGCGTGGCCACGTGCGAGATGGTGACGTTGATTTCGCCCGTCGCCTTACCGAGGCGCTGGGCCGTGCCGCCCGTACCCGCGCGGTCGAACTCGGCGAAAGCCGGCGGCGCGGCCTGGTGGTCGGCGTTGGCCTGGGCCAAGAAGGCGGCCGTGTCACCGGCGACGTCGTGGGACCCGGCGCGGCCCTTGACGCGGGAGAAGCCAGCGTCGCCCCGGTCCATCGACACCGTCTGCAGGCCGTTGTCCTCGGCCCGTTTGACGAAGGGGGCTTGCCCGCCAGAGAAAATCATGAGCCCGTGTGTCCACGATGTGATCGGACCATCCATAGGGCGGATAGAACGAATCGGTACGATCTGCGCCGGAATGTCCGAGTGGAAGACCGCGGCGAACCGGCTGATCCCGCCCTCGACCATCTCCTCGTACACCACGTCGGCGTTCTCCAACCCCCCCTGCGGACGGGCGTCGACCGAGTTTTCCACCTTGACAACGAGGGCGGGCCGCGCGACGACATCACCGGGTACGCCGGTGAGCGGCCACAGCGGCCGCGTGTCAACCGTCGGGGTCGGGGTCGGCGTCGGGGTCGGCGTGGGAGTCGGTGTCGGCGTCGGGGTGGGCGTGGGGCTCTGGGCCGCGAACGGGCCGAACGGAGGAATGACTCCGAGCGCGATGAGCGCGTACCCACAACCCGACACCACGACGAGCACAGACAAGGCGATGATCAGTCCGACCCACCACCGGCGGCGGTGGGGCTCGTCCGCTTCGAGTGCACGTCGGGCGGGCAACGGTTCCTTCATGATACCTACCTTAGTGGTCGCGTGTCGCGCGACGGGTCGTTCCCTCGATCCCCGGTGGTCGCCGACCTCGCGCAGGACCAGCCTAGCGCTTGCCACGCCCTGCCTGCCGCGGGAGTACGCTGGTCGCACAGCGGCAACGTACGGCGTAACCGATCTGACGGATTATCGGCGCGCCGAGTTGTCAGCGTAGCTACCTACATGAAACAATGCACTATCAGAAGCATATAGGTATCCATGAGTTTTCTCATTTATTTCTTACATGAATCTGAATTCGGGCTGATTGCGTGTAAAATAGTTGGCGGGGAAAACAACATAAGGGGGGGCCCGAAAAGAAACGGACGGAAAAATATGAACGAAAATAAGACGGAAGTGATGAAGAACCCAGCTCCCGGGCGGAAGGCGATGCTTTTGCGCCTGGATCCGGCTGTTCATCACGCATTGGCTATGTGGGCAGAAGAGGACTCTCGGAGCCTCAACTCTCACATTGAGTTGCTCCTGCGCGACGATCTCGCGAAGGCGGATCGCCTGCCGGCGAACGTACAGCCACTCCGTCGCCCGGGGCGACCCCCGCTTACGACGTACAAGTAAGTCGGGGGAAGTCCGTCGGCGGCGAGGGGACGCCAACCGGTGGACGAACAACACTGTTAGCTAGACTGGATCAGTCGGCGGTTAGCTGCTGGTCTTCAGGTAACAGGATAATTCGGGGCGTAAATATCAACTACGCGCCACTACTGGCGTTGCTTTGACGCGTGCGGATTCTGGATGGAGACCACCTGGGCCGCACCCGTCGGTAGACTGGTGCGCGTGGCAAAACACGCGTGGTTCGACCGGTTGTGGGCTCTGACGCACCCGGGGGTCGGGGGTGGCACCGAGGGATTGGTCTTGTCAGGCGGTGGTTCGCGGGCAAGTTTCCAGATCGGTGCCCTCCGCTACCTCTACGACGTCCGCCACATCGCGCCCACGTCCATCGTCGGTACGTCGGCGGGTTCCATCGTCGGCGCCATGCTCGCGCAGTCTCTCGACCCGGTGATCCAGTCGGAGCAGTTACGCGTACTCGAGAACTTCTGGCTCGCGATGACCGGGCCAGAGGAGATGTACGCGGAACAGACCTGGTTCCGGCGCCTGCGGGAGCAGTGGGACGACCTCTCCGAGGTCCTGCCGGAGCCGGCACCGACGGCCGAGGCGTTCGTCGATCCAGACACGGCCGATCCCGAGCGCGCGGTCAAAGAGGCGTTGGAGTACGACCCGTCGACCGAGGGCAGCGATTTCTCCTTGTCAGTCGCCTGGCAACTGTTGGGGTCACTTCCACGGCTCGGCCGGGTCGGCGCCGGACTGGCGTCGACGCTGCGAGGTGCCGAACGGGCGGCCTCCGCGTACCGGCCTGGCCCAATCGTCCACCGGTTGCTGTTCGAGTCCGGGTTCCGGGCCCAGGCGGTCCGGGATTCCGGCGTCCAACTGCGCCTGGCGATCGTCGGCCTCGGCTCGGGCGCGCTGCGGTACATCCGCCAGGACGGCCTCATTGTCGACACCGACGACCAGCCGGTCGAGCCGACCCCGTTTGACTTGTCGCTCGGCGTCTGGGCGTCCTGCGCGATCCCCGGCGTCTTCCGCCCGATCAAGCTGGGGAACGAGTTGTACGTCGATGGCGGGGTCCGCGAGACCGTACCGGTCGAGATGGCCGTCGAGCAACTGGGCGTGACCAGGCCGTACGTGATCGTGTCGACCCCGCCTGACCTGGCGCTGCCCGACTTCGAACCGCGCGACATGGTGTCGATCATGATGCGCAGCTTCTCGATCCTGATGGACGAGACGGTCCGGGACGAGGTCGTCTGGGCCCGGCGGGCTGGTGCGACGGTCATCGACCCCCGGATCGAGGTTCACGGGTCACTGACCGTTGACCGCGGGCTGCTGCGGATCAACCGCGACTACGGCTGGATGCGGGCCGCCGAAGAACTCACCGGCGCCGAGGACAGCCCGGTGGACGAGATCATTGAGGCCCGGCTGGAACTGTACCGGCTTGTGGGCGACCATTCCGCCCCCGCCAAAGCCGTCCGGGCCGCCCGGAAACACCTCCGCCGTCTGCTCGTCGACGCCGATCCGGCCCTGTTGCCCGACGGTACCGACGACTGGCCGGACGAGACCCCGGCTCATCCCGAGCCACGGTGAGCCACGGGGACCACGGACCTGGTGGCTCCCCATCTGACAAGGTAAAACACGACCCTGGGACACCCCGCGGCGCGTCAGGCCCGGGGGACGCGGTGAAGACTCCCCCCGACGCGGATCACTTGGCCGCCGGGGACGGTGATCGCGGTCTGGCCGTGCCAGTCGGTGACGAGGGCGGCCACGGCGAGGACATGAGCCTGGGTCACGGCGTCGTCGCCCAGTTCCCGGAGCCACCTCAGCACGACCCGGTGGCGGACGGGCGGGGCGAGCGCCAACAGATCGTCCACCGGTAATGTCGGCTGACTAGTCGCGACGGGCAGCGCTAGCGCATCGAGATAGTCGGCGTCCGCGCGGCACACGTCGGCGGTCCGGGCGAGCCCCTCAGCCAGGCCGGGTCCGAGGGTTGCTTCCAGGGTGCCCATGGCCGCCCGCAGCCGCGACCGGGCGTAGGCCGGGTCGGCGTTCGCCGGGTCCGACCACGGTGTCAGCCCCCAGTCCCGGCACGCCTGCTCAGTGTCCGTACGGCGTACGGAAAGAAACGGTCGGACGAGGCAATCGCGCCGCGCCGGCATCCCGGCCAGCGACCGGGTCCCGGACCCGCGGGCGAGGCCGAGCAGCACGGTTTCCGCCTGGTCATCAAGTGTGTGCCCGAGCAGGACGAGCGCGGGCGGACCGGCGGTCAGGGCGGCGTAGCGCGCGGTCCGGGCGGCGGCTTCAAGGCCCGGCCCGGCCCCGACCGCGACCCGGACCACCGCCGCCGCCACACCGAGCGACTCGGCTTGCCGGGCGGCCGTGGCGGCCACCGCCGCCGAGCCCGCCTGCAATCCGTGATCAACCACGCGCGCCGACACGGTGATCCCGGCCAGTGGTCCCCGCCGATGGTCGCGCGCCCACGCCACGGCGGCCGTGAGTGCCAAGGAGTCCGCACCCCCTGACAAGCCAATACGACAGGCCGGGAGGTCTGTCAGCGCCGGACCAACGACCCGCTCGACGCACTGTACCAGCCGTAAACAGGTGGGAGTCAGTGCGCGGCGGGCCATGGGTTTCAGCTTAGGGCACGGTCGTCTACGCCGCCAGGACCGCGACGGCCCGGTCGAGCCAGTTGACCGCGGCGGCTTGGTCGTGAACATTGTTCACCATGAAGCAGAACATCACGATGGCGCCGGTGTTGGTCTGGACAAACCCGGTGAGCGACCGGACATCGGACAACGTACCCGTCTTCGCCCGCGCCACGCCGCGCCCCGCCGCCTCCTCGGGATCATTAAACCGGGTGGTCAGCGTACCGTCGACCCCGGCCACGGGTAACCCCGCCAGCACCGCGCGCAGGGCCGGTTGATCGTACGCTGTCCGTACAGCCGCCGCCATGACCGCTGGTGGTACCGTGTCCTGGCGCGACAACCCCGAGCCGTCGGTCACGTTCATCCCGGCCGCCCACAGCCCGTTCGCCTGGAGGAACGCGGTCTGGGCGGCCTGGGCAGCGGCGACCGACCCACCCGTACCCGCCGCCACGCTGGTGTGACGCAGCAGGACCTCGGCGCCGAAGTTGTCCGACACCTCGAGGATCCGCCGGATGGTGTCGCCGAGGGTCAGCGACTGGACGGCCCCGAGCGGTGCCGCCCCGGCCGCCGCCCGCTCGGCCCGGACCGCCGACACCGCAATACCGCGTGCGACAAGCAGATTCTTGAAGACTCCGGCCGCGTCGCGCGACGTGTCGGCCCCCATGTTGCCGGCCGGATCGATGGCCAGCGCGCTGATCGGGCTGACGTCGTAGGCGTAGTTCTCACCCCACGCCGGGTTCCACTGCGGCCCAGCGAAGAGCGAATCATCATAGCCCAGTACGACGGTGGTACGCCCGGCCTGGGTGAGCGCCGTCGCCACCTGGTCGGCCAGCGCCGCGGCGCTCGCCTGCCCCGTCAGGAAGGGTGTCTTGTTGGTGAGGAACGGGTCGCCCCCGCCGACGAGGACCACGCCCTCCGGCGAGGACACCACGCGGGTTTCGAAGCGGTGATCCTCGCCCAACGCCGCTAGCGCGCCCAGGGCCGTCAGGACCTTCCATGACGACGCGGGTGCGGCGGCCGTGTCCGGCGACTCGCTCGCGATCACGTTGCCCTTCAGGTCAGTGACAACGTACGACACCGTACCGACCCCGGTGCGGTCCAAGGCTCCCAGCCCCGCCGCGACCCGCGCACTGTCCGGCGTGGCCTGGGTGTCGGGCGTCGACAACCCGGTGTCGGGGGCCACGGGCGTGGGCTCGGGCTGGACATAAGCGGTGGGGTCGAGCGTCGTGGGGTCGGACGGCCAGTACCCGGCCGCGGACGTCCACACGACCGCCCCGCCGGCAAGCACGGCGCCCGCCAGCAACCCGGCGGACACCCGCGTGACGATTCTGGAGACCATCGTTCCCCTTTCGGGTTCCATGATACGCGAGGACACCGCGCGGTTCCCTAACCGACGGTCGTGTACTGCTGGAAGCGGGCTTGCCATTCGACGGGTGATTCCACGCCATGTGCGGCCATCTCACGCTCAGGCTGCGCCCTGGCGGCGTTCCGGTTCGGTCGACAGGCATCCAGCCTGCCTCCCTCACCGGCCTGGCCAGGATCACACCCTGAGCGCGATCTGGCCACACAGCCCGTGGAATCAACCGTCTCGCTCCCGGTCCGCTGCCAGAGGACTACACACAGATAGTCTTGCGAGTTGCGCTTCAACCGGTAGCGGAGAAGGACGTAGTCAGCACCCAGATGATCCGCCCCGAGCACGTCGAGGTGGATCGAGCCGCTCAGCGTGGCCGGGCGGGCCAGGATCGAGCCCTTGGTCCGGATGACCCCGCCCGGCAGGTGCGCCACGAAATCCGGGTGCATGAGCACGGCGAGACGTTCCCGGTCCAGTTGCGTCTGGTCGCTCAGCAACTCGCGGGTCAGCTCGGTAAGATCCACGACGACGGCAGGATCCGGCTCAGGCCGCCGTACAGTGTCCGGAAGACTCGGCCGCGCGGGTTGGGCCGCCCGGGGTTCCGGTGGCTCGCGGACCGTCGGCGGGACCGGATCGGGCAGGGGAATGTCGAGTACCCCCTGCTCGTCGGGCCGCCCGGTCGTACCCTTCGTCCGCGCCGGCTCCGGCACCGGTTCAGGCCGACGGGCCGGGACGGGTACGGGTACGGGCTGGTGCTCCGCTGCGGGTGGACCGTCCGGCGCCGGTTCGGGTTGGCGGATGGGCTCGGACAGGCCGTACCCCGGCCCGGACTTGACCGGTGTGCCGTCGCGGTACGCGGTCGCGGCCGCCCGCGCCAAGGTGTCCGCCATCTCGTTCAGCGGGTGACCCGTGTGCCCACGAACCCACTGGAAGTTCACCCGCCGCCCCGCCAGAGCCTCGTCCAGGGGTTTGAGCAGGTCGGCGTTGAGGACAGGCTTGTTGTCCGACTTGCGCCAGCCGCGCTTCTTCCACGCCGGAATCCAGCGGGTACAACAATTAATGACATATTGTGAGTCGCACAGAATCCGCAGGGGCTCGTCGACCTCCGCGGTGGCGCGCAGCAGGTCCAGTACGGCCATGAGTTCGCCCATGTTGTTCGTACCCCTGGCCCAGCCGCCGGCCGCCCAGTGG
>JAIRVA010000049.1 GCA_031254155.1 Propionibacteriaceae bacterium | reverse complement strand
GGTGAGCGCGGCCCTGGTCGCCGCCGGGTCGCGCCAGTACCCCGCCATGAGGGTCCGGCCCGGAACGCCCTTGATGCGGAACTCGCCGACCTGGCCGGGCGGGAGGGACCGGCCCGCCTCGTCGGTGATGGCCACCTCGTAGCCGAGCGCCGCCCGCCCGACGGCGGGCCACCGCCGTCCGCCCACCGGGGGGTCGGTCACCACCCAGCAGATGGACTCGGTCGAGCCGTACGAATTCATGAACCGGACGCCGTACCGCGCCTCGAAGGCCGTCTTTTCGGTCGTCGAGAGCGGCATGAAGTAGAGGGTTTCCCGGACCAGGTGCTCGCGCTCCGCGGCGGCGGGCGGCTGGAGCAGGAGGGTGCGGGCCATCATCGCGGTGAGCTGGATGACGGTGGCCCGCTCGGTGCGGACCTGGGCCCAGAAGCGGCGGGCGCTGTAGCGCTCCGCGAGGACCAGGGTGGCCTGGGCCACGATCACCCCCGTCAGCGCGACGAGCTGGAAGTTGGAGTGACAAGCGGGCATGGTGGTGAGGACGCGGTCGTCGCCCCGCAGCGACGCCTGCCAGGTGGCGAAGTGGCCGCTGTAGACGAGGTTGGCGTGTGTGATCATGACCGCCTTGGGGGTCGCCGTCGTCCCCGAGGTGAAGAGCAACTCGGCCAGATCATCGCTGCCGACCGGTGGTGGCACGGGTACGGGGGCCGTCGGCGTACCCAGCGTGTCCAGGGCGAGCGCGCCCGCCGCCGCCTCGCCGTGGGCCACGATCAGGCCGCCCGGCAGGTAGCCCGCGTGGTCGCGCAGGCCGGCGTGGAGGTCCTGGGTCGCCGCCTCGACGATGGCCCAGGTGGCACCGCACGTGTCGTACAACCGGCGCAACTCCGGGGCGGGCGTCTTGAGGCCGAGGGGGACGACAACCGCCCCGAGCCGGGCGAGCGCCAGGAAGCAACTCACAAACTCGGGGCTGTTGCCGACTTGCAGGGCGACGATGGTCTGGTAGCCGATCCCGCACGCGGCGAAACCCGCCGCCGTCCGCCGGACGAGGCGGTCGAACTGGCCGTACGTGTAGGTGGCCCGCCCGTCCGCCTCGTCCAGGTAGACGAGGAAATCGCGGTCCGGCGCTTCCCGGACGGCGGCCTCCCAGGTGCCGCCGAAGGTGTCCGGACCGACGATGTCGACCATGCGTCTCCCCGTTCCCGCTTAGAGGGCCGCGGTGAGCGCCGGCACGACCTCGTAGAGGTCGCCCACGATCCCGTAATCGGCGTGGGCGAAGATCGGCGCGTTCTGGTCCTTGTTGATGGCTACGATCACCTTGGCGCGGCCCACGCCGGCCATGTGCTGCACCTGGCCGGAGATGCCGATGGCGACGTAGACGTCGGGCTTGATCGTGGCGCCGGACACCCCGAGGTACCGGTCACCGGGGAGCCAGCCGACACCCTCGGCGATCGGCCGGCTGCAGCCGACCTCGGCGCCGAGCTTGGCCGCGAGGGCCCGCGCGAGTTCGAGATCCGCCTCGGCGGCGAACCCGCGGCCCACGCCGACGACGCGGCTGGCCGTGGCGAGGTTGACGGTCGAGACCGGCTTGGGCCGCCGCTCGGTGACCTTGAGACCGGGGGCGGGCACTGCCGCCAGCGTCTCGGTGTCGCCGGCCGGCCGGGTGTCGTCGCCCACCGGCAGGGTACCCGGCGCGATGACCAGGACGGCCACACCGGGCGCGAGCGTCTCGGTGACGACGGCCAGGCCGCCGTGGGCCGAGCGGGTGACGGTCACCGCGTCACCGGCCACGGTGATGCTGGTGGCGTTGCGGACGCCCGTCTTCAGCCGCGCGGCGATGAGCCCGGCCAGGAGCCGGCTCTGCAGGTCGGCGCCGCAGAGCACGAGGTCGGGGGCCGCTTCGGCGAGCCGGTCGGCGATCGGGCGCGCGTACGCTTCGAGCGGTACGTCCGCCGGCGGTTGGGGCGCGATGACCGTCAGGTCGGCCCCCGGGACGGCTTCGCCGCCGAAGGTGACGGCGCCGACGAACGGCGCGAGCGCCCGGGCGCCCGCGACGAGGTCGGCCGAGAGAGAATCGTGTGTTACAACCCAAATTGACTTCATGATGGCCTCACAGTGTGTTGAGATAGGTGGCGAGGGTGGCGGCGGCTTCCGCGGCCGGCCCGGGGATGACAACGTGGCGGCGGTCAACCTGTTCCGGTGCCAGTTCGGAGATGAGTTCCGCCCCGGCGGCGACCGGTGCGCCCACGTCGAGCGTGGTCACGGGCCGTTTGCCGGCGGCCAGGATGTCCTTCATGCCGGCGATCCGGGGCGTGTTCGCGCTTGAGGTCAGGCTGAGTACGGCGGGGAGGGTGACCTCGACGATCTCGACGGCGTCCTCCAGCAGGCGCTCGACCACCAGGTGGTCGCCCGCCGGCGTCACGGCGTGAACCGCGTTGAGGGTGCTCCAGCCGAGGAGGCCGCCCAGGATGTTGCCGACCTGCTGGTTGTACCCGTCGGCCGAACCCGCGCCGACAAAGACCACCTGGGCGTCCTCGGTCTGGGCGATGGCCCGGGCGAGGATCTCGGCGGTCTGGTACGTGTCGGCCGCCGGCAGTGCCGGGTCGGTGACGAGGCTGAGCTCGTCGAGGCCGCGGGACAGGGCGTCCTTGGTGAGCTTCGGGCTGGCGAGGTCGGGCCCGCCGGCGCTGAGCCCGGTGACGGTCGCCGCCATCTGGTCGCCCAGTTGGCGGGCGGCCTCGATGGCGTTCAGGTCGTACGCCCCGATCTTCCAGACGGCGCGGTCGAGGCTGAGCGTCCGGTCGGGACGGGTCTGGATGTCCTGGCTCTCGGGCGAGACCTTGAAACAGGCAATGATTTTCATTGGTTTCTCCTTCTACTTGGTGGTGGGGGCTTGCAGTACAACGCCGGTGGCGATGAGGTGCTGGATCTGGTCGTCGGTGTAGCCGACGCGCTTCAGCTGGTCAGTCGTGTCGTACCCCTGGTCGGGCATGGGCCGCCAGACCTCGCCGGGGAACGTTTCGAACTTGGGGAAGACGCCGAGGCCCTTGAAGGTCTCGCCGTCGGCCGTGGCCCAGTCCTGCCAGACCCCGCGGGCGCGCATGTGCTCGTCGGCGACGAGGTCCGGGAACTCCATGACCTTCTGGGCCGCGATGCGGTGGGCGGAGAAGTCCGCCTCCACCTCGGCGACGGTGTGGGCAGCGAGATACTCTTCGAGCTTGGCCTCGATGAGATCGGCCTTCGGTCCGGAGAGCCAGAGCGCGGAGGTGTCCTCCGGGTAGTCCGCGGTGCCCCACAGGTCGCCGAGCCCGATTGTCTCCAACAGGTACTTGTTCTGCGCCACCCCGTACACGGTGAGCCCGATGAACCCGTCCGCACACCGGTACTCACCGATGGCGCAGAGGTTCTGGTTGCGGGCCCCCGGCCGGGGCCAGATGACGCCGGCGTTGAGGTAGTCGACCAGGTAGTACTGCCCGATGGCGAGCAGCGTCTCGTACATCGCCAGGTCGATCACCTCGCCCCGCCCGGTCAGCTTGGTCTTGTGCAGCGCCGCGAGGCTCGCCGAGGTGATCATGAGGGTGTTGAAGTAGTCACCCGCGTACGGTCCGGGGTTCATCGGCTGCTCGGGCGTACCGTTCTGGCTCATGTACCCGCTGTAGGCCATGACCGTGAGGTCGTACGCCGCCCGGGTGACCATGGACGGCACACCGGTCTGCCCGAACCCCGAGACGTGGACGATGACGAGCTTGGGGTTGTGGGCCCACAAGACCTCATCGGTGATCCCGCGCCGGGCAAAGGTACCACCCTTGCTCGACTCGATGAAGATGTCCGCGTCCTTGATGAGGGCGAGCAGGGCCTCGCGGCCCTCGTCGCAGAAGTAGTCGAGGGCGATCGAGCGCTGGTTGCGGCGCTCGGCCTGCTTGACCCAGGCGGTGTCGCGGATGGTGTCGCCCGCGTGGGTGTTCTCGATCCAGGTGACGTCGGCGCCCCACTCGGCCATGAGGCAGCAGGCCTTGGGGACGGCGAGTTCCACGGCGGAGTAGACGACGCGGACGTCGTCCAGCGGGCCGAAAGACGGCTTAGTGGTGGGAATCATCGGTTCCCCCTCACGCCGCGTACTGCCGCAGGATGCCCTTGGCGAGGGTGAGGATCATCATCTCGTCCGTACCGCCGCTGATCCGCTCGACGCGGAGGTCGCGGTAGAAGCGCTGGATCCGGTGGTCGCCCGCCACGGAGACGCCGCCCATGACCTGCATGGCCCGGTCGACGACCTCAGCCGCGGCGGTCGGGCAGTAATACTTGCACATGGCGGCCTGGGCGGAGGTCATCTCACCCCGGTCGTACGACCAGGCGGCTTCGTACACCATGTTCTTCATGGCGTTGATCCGGACCGCCATCTCGGCGAACTTGAGCTGGTTCAGCTGGAAGCGCCCGATGGGCTTGCCGAATTGGACGCGGACGTTCGCGTAGCGGGCGGCGTCCTCGAACGCGCAGAGCGCCCAGCCGTAGTCGCAGGCCGCGACGAGGAAACGCTCGAAGTCGAAGTCCTTGACGCCGCGCTTGAAGCCGGCGCCCTCCGTGCCGAACATGTCGGACTCGTCGAGTTCGACGTTGTCAAGGTACACATCGGAGCAGGAATCCATGCGCAGGCCGAGCTTGTCGAGGGGCTCGATCTTGATGCCCGGCAGGCTCATGTCGACCAGCCACTCGGTGAAGCAGTCGGGATTGTCGGAGTCGCGTGTCATGATGACGAGGTACGGCACGTGGGCCGAGGAGGTGATGAAGGTCTTGTGGCCGTTCAGGTAGATCTTGCCGTCGCGGCGGGTGTACGTGGTCGTGAGGCTGCCGACGTCCGACCCGGCGCCCGGCTCGGTGCAGGCGCTGTTCCAGATCTGCTGGCCCGTGCCGACGTAGGCCAGGATCTTCTCGATCTGCGCCGGTGTGCCCTCGCGCAGGATGGTGTCGAAGCAGGGCAGTTGGTAGAGGACGTACGTGGGCGCGCCCCAGCGGCCCAGCTCCTCGTACACCGCGGTCAGGGTGACGAGACCCAGGTTCAGGCCGCCGTGCTCCTCGGGGAGCATGATGAGGTCGAAACCGAGTTCGCAGAGGGCCTTGACCCAGCGCTCCGGGTACTCGTGCTTGGCGTCGCACTCCGCGAAGTACGCTTCCCAGTTCTCCCGGCGCATCAGCTCCCGGATGTTCTCGACGAATAGTTGTTGGTCATCGTTCAGGGCGAAATCCATGTTCTTCTCCTTGTCAGTGATGGGTTTATCGGTGGGTGGTTGGGGCGAAGACGTCGCGGCAGAAGGCGGCGCCATCGCGGAGGGCGGTCCACGCCTCGGTGAGGAGGCGGGAGTTGTGGAGGAAGGCGTGCAGGACGCCGGGGTAGACGACGTGGCGGTTGGTCCGGCCCTGGGCGTCGAGCATGGCGGCCAGGGCGGCCGAGTCGTCCCGCAGCGGGTCGTACTCGGCCGCGGCGATGAAGGCCGGCGGCAGGGTCGTCAGGTCGGCGCTGAGACAGTCGACGTACGGGCTCGTCATCTCGGCCGGGCTCGTGAGGTAGGAGTCCATGTAGTAATCGAGGTCGG
>JAIRVA010000239.1 GCA_031254155.1 Propionibacteriaceae bacterium | reverse complement strand
GGGGTGGCCTGGGGGTGGTCGAAACCCCAGTCGTGAGCGTTCATGTTGCCTTCGAGATCAGCCATGGTGTTACCTTTCTTGTGTGTCGGCTGGGATGACAGGTACGGGAGCGCCCGGGGCCCACGGGAGGGTCACGGTGTCCCCGGGACTGGCGGGCGACTTGATGAAGACCAGTTGGAGGGTCTCGGCGCCGTCATTGACAAAGTAGTGGTGTTCCAATGGTTCACACCGGACGACGTCGCCCGGCGTCAGGCGCAACGGGGTTTCGCAGTTCACCCATAGTGTGGCCGCCCCGGCGAGGACGACGAACGATTCGTCGCAGTGGCGGTGGACGTGGTTCGCCATCTCGTCGCCGGGGCGCAGTGTCAGCAGGCCGATGTCGGACGAGGGTCCCTGGATAATGTACGCGGGGCCCCAGTCGCCGTGCCGCGGTGTCACGCCGTCGAGCCGTCCTGATTGCATGAGTGTCCTCTCGGTGGTGGGTTAGATGACGCGGTCGCTGCCGCCGTCGACCGGGATCTGCGCGCCCGTCGTACATTCGTAGGCCGGCGAGCAGAGGGTGCGGACGAGGTCGCCCACGCGGGCACTGGTCACCTCGGTTCGGAGCAGGTTCCGGCGCTTGTACTCGGCCACGGTGACGCCGTAGTGGGCGGCCCGGGCGGCCAGCAACTCGGGGGTCCACAGCCCGGTGTCGAAGACCGCGTCGGGGTGGACCATGTTGACCCGGATACCGTCCTTCGCCCATTCGAGCGCGGCCACGCGGGTGAGCTGGGCGACGCCGGCCTTGGAGGCCGAGTACGCGGCGGCGCCGGGTCCGGGGGCGGGAACGTTCTTGGAAGCGATCAGTACGACGCGGCCGTAGGGTACGGCCTGGGCGAGCAGGGGGTACGCCGCCCCGTACAGTTCCATGATCGCGTCGAGGTTGACCGCCATCGTCTGCCGCCAGACCTCGCTCGTCAGTTCGCCGAGGTGGGCGCTGGAGGGGAAGATGCCGGCCGCGGGGACGAGGATGTCGAGCCCGCCAAAGGTGTCGACTTGTTGGGCGAGCGCAGCGGCCGTGACGGCGGAGGCCGAGGTAGCTGGGTTCGTCGAACGCCGTTGTCACGGCGGGTGACCGGTCCCAGCCGACGACGGCGGCGCCGGCGCCGAGAAGCGCGGCCGCGCAGGCCCGCCCGATGCCCGAAGCCGCGCCGGTCACGAGGGCGACCTGCCCGGTCAGTTCGTCCGCCGGCTGGCGGGCGGTCTTGCGCTGTTGGTACATCCAGTACTCCAGGTCGAAGGCGTGGCTAAGGCCGGCGGGCGTGTAACCGCCGAGGGCGGTCGCCTGCCGGATCACGGTGAGCGTGTGGCGGGCGATCTCGGCGACGGTGGCGGCTCGCCCGCCGGTCGGCGCGAGGGCCAGCAGACCGTACTCGGGGTCCAGGACGACCCGCGGTGCCGGGTCGAGGGGTACGATGTCGCGTCCGTGGCGGTACTCGTCGACGTACGCCTCATAGTCGGCGGCGTACCCCGCCACGTCGCGTCCGACCAGCGGGAAAGGCTTCGTCCAGGTGACGTGGTCGGCGGTGACCGGTCCGCGACGGGTCGCGGCCAGAAGGTCCGGGTCGGCGAGGGCGGCCAGGGTGGGAGCGTCGGCGCGGCGGGTCATGACGAGGGGTCGCCCCGCCAGCCGACAAACCTCGCGGCGGAGGCGGACGAGTTCGGCGGGCGGGACGACCGGGCCCACCCCGGGGGACGGCCGGCCGGTTGGTCCGGGCAGGGCAGCCGTCAAGACTGCCACGAGGTCGAGGTGGCGGGCGAGCGCCTCGGCGGGGCTGTGGCCGAAGGTGAACAGACCGTGGCCGAGCACGACGAGACCGGTTTCGTCACCCCGCCATGTGGACCAGGCGGTGGCGCAGGCCGCCACCAGGTCGGGACCAGGCATGGCATAGTCGACGATCACGCAGCGGTCGCCGAGGACCGCCCGGACCCGCGCCGCACCGTCGGGGGTATCGCCGAGAGCCAGCAGGGCGTCGGCGTGGGAGTGCAGAACGGCCGCGTCGGGGATGAGCACGTGCAGGAGCGTTTCAACCGAGGGGTCGGGGGCGGACTGGTCGATGAGCGCGCAGCGCAGCTCGTTCGCCAGCCGGTCGGCGGGTACGACGACGGGCGGCAGGAGCCGGTGGAGGTGATCGAGGCGGAGGGGAGCGAAACCGGCCGCGGTGATGGTGGCCATGTCGTGGCCGCTCCCCTTGACGACGAGGACGGCGACCGGCTGCCCGGTCACGTCGGTGACTTCGGTCTTGACCGAACTGTTGCCCCCGCCACCCAGGACGAGGGCGGGATCGGCGCCCAGGCGCCGGGTCGCACTGACCAGCTCGGTCACGGCCTGGTTGTCAATCATTTGTGCCTCATCTTTGCACTCAACTGCTCAAGTTGTAAAACAACTTAGTCGAGGCGGTGGGGGATGTCAACTACCCGAAGACCGCTGGGGGTACGTGCGGACTCAGTTTCCGGCGCGGTAGATGGTGAAGTTGTAGCGCCCCTCGATGAAGTACGTCCGTGAGTACATCAGCAATCGGCTGCGCGCATCGTAGTGGAGCTGGTTGAGCAGGACGAACAGGTCGTGGGCCGGGGCCGCGGTGCCCCAGCCGACGTGTTCCGAGTGGACGGCGTGCACCTCGGCGAGCCCGTGGTGGGGTTCGATGCCGAGGGTGGACCGGAAGAAGGCGAACAGGGAGCCCTCCAGGTGGGAAGCGTCGAAGCCCGCCGGCAGCACGCCGGTGGGGATGAGGTCGTACGAGTAGGCGACGACCTCGCCGTCGGCCAGGATGGTCCGCCGCAGTTCAAGCACTTCCGTGCTGCCGGGCATGCCCATGACGGCCGCTTCATCGGGCAGGACGTGGCGGACCAGCCGGCTCGCGTAGACCATCGCCGGCTCGCGGCCCATGGCCCGGATCGAGTCGGTGATCGAGTCCATCCGCTCCAGGCCGGCCCGGACGACGGGCCGCTCGATGACAAACGTACCCACTCCGTGCTGTGTCTCGACCAGGCCGCGGGCCTCGAGGTCGCGCAGCGCAGCGCGGACGGTCGGCCGCGAGACGCCGAAGTGCTCCGCCAGTTGGGCCTCCGGGGGGAGCCGCGTACCGGGCGCGTAGGTGCCAGCTGACAGGTCGGCCTGAAGTTCGGCCGACACCCGGGTCGCCAACGTGGTACGGGTCGCCATACTGTCCTCTCCGTTTGTGTGTTCAGGGATGACTCTAGCAGGGGCGTCGGCTCCTTGGTAGAACGACTTGGTCGAAGTTGGTTGACATGTTTGCCATCTTGTAAGTACGATGCTCGAAAGAGGTCAAACGACGTAGCACGAAAGGACAACGAGATGGTTCGGGCGCTGGAGTGGATTGACGCCACGGGGACGCTGCAACTGATCGATCAGACCCGGTTGCCCGACCGCGAACTTTATCTCGCGGTCCGGTCGGTGGATGACCTCGTGACTGCCATCACCAGCCTCGCGGTGCGGGGCGCCCCCGCCCTCGGGGCGGTGGGAGCCCTGGGCGTCGCGCTGGCCATTGCCCAGGGTGAGGCCGAGGCGTGGTCGCCTGAGCGGCTGGCCGCCGAGGTGGACCGCATCCGCCAGGCCCGCCCGACCGCGGTGAACCTGGCCTGGGGGGTCAACCAGACGTGGCCGCTCGCCGGGCAGGGCGTTCCGGCCGTTCTCGCCCGCGCCAAGCAGATCGTGGCGGAGGACGAGGCGGCCAACCGCGCGCTCTCGCGGCTCGGGGCCGACTGGATCTTGCGGCAAACCGGCCGGGAGCGGGTCCGGGTCATCACCCACTGCAACACCGGCGCCCTGGCGACGACCGCCTGGGGCACGGCCTACGGCATCATTCACGAGCTGCACGACCGCGGTGCCCTGGAGCTGGTGTACGCCGACGAGACCCGGCCCCTGTTGCAGGGCGCCCGCCTGACCAGTTGGGAACTGGTCCGGGACGGCATCCCGCACGTCGTCCAGGTTGACGGGGCCTCGGCCAGCACGCTCCTGCGGGGGAAGGCCGATGTCGCCATCATCGGCGCCGACCGGATCGCCGCCAACGGCGATACGGCCAACAAGGTGGGGTCGCTGGCGTTGGCGCTCGCCTGTCAGCGGGCCGGCGTACCGTTCGTGGTCGCGGCGCCGTCCACCACCATTGATCTCTTGACCGCAAGCGGGGACGGCATTGAGATCGAAGAACGCGACGGGGGAGAGGTGCTGTCGTTCGGCGGGGTCCGGACGACGCCCGAGGAGGCCCAAGGGTACAACCCGGCGTTCGACGTCACACCCTGTGACCTGATCTCCGCCATTGTGACCGAGTACGGAGTCGTCGAACCCCAGACCACCCCAGATCCCGGCCTGTTGGCCCGCATCGCGGGTTGACCCAACCACATCAGGAAAGGAAAAACATGTTCAGCAACCGTCAGCGCCTCGCGGGCCTCGTCATCGGGGTCGGCCTGGTCGCCTCCATGGCCGGCTGTAGTCAGGGAGGACCGACCGCGTCGACCAACTCTGCGACCACTGCCACCACCGCGTCGGCGGCGTCGACCGTCTCGACCGCCCCTCTGCCAGCCCCCTTCTCGGCGGGCCAGGTCCACATCGCCATCGTCCAGAACACGGGCCAGGGCGACTATTTCCAGCAATACCTTAACGGCACCAAGCTCCAGTCCGACGCGCTCGGCATGAAACTCGACGTGTACGACGCCCAGGGTGACAACGCCACCCAGGCTTCCCAGCTCGACCAGGCGATCGCCTCCGGGGTCCAGGGCATCATCGTCCGCCACGGCTACGCCGACACGCTCTGCCCGGGTGTCAACAAGGCGCTGCAGCAGGGCATCAAGGTCGTCATCTACGACGTGGAGATCCAGAAGTGCTCCCCGGATGCCGTCCAGACCCAGCAGTCGGACGCCAAGATGGCGTCCCTCGTCCTCGACCAGATGCTCTCCGATGTTGGTAAAAGCCAGAAGGTCGGTTACGTGAACGTCCTCGGTATCGCGCCGCTCGACCGCCGCAACACGGTGTGGGAGAAGTACAAGGCCGATGACAGCTGGGACCAGCGGTTCTTCACCGGGAAGTACACCACCTCCTCGGCGACCGACACCGCCCCGATGGTGTACAGCGCGCTGCAGGCCAATCCGGACGTCGTCGCGATCTACGCGCCGTACGACGAGCTGACCAAGGGGACGCTGTCCGCCCTCGAGCAGGCCGGGATGACGAGCAAGGTGAAGGTCTACGGGGCCGACATTTCGACCGCCGACATCGAACTCATGACGGCTGACGGCAGCGCCTGGGTCGCCACGGGCGCGACCGATCCGAACGCGATCGGGGCCGCGGTGACCCGCGTCCTCGCCCTCGACCTGGCCGGGCAGCTGAACACGAAGAACGTCGAGTTCCCACCGATCCTTGTCACCCAGCAAATGCTGCGTGACAAGAACATCAAGAACATGGACGACCTGCGGGCGGCCGAGCCGGCGCTCAACATCTCGGACACAGTGTCAGCCGACTGGATCCCGGCCGTCACGTTCTGAACCGAACCCCCACCTTCAAGGCGTCTGCGGAAAGGAGTACAACATGAAGAGCGAACCGCAGTACGCCTTGGAGTTGCGGGGCATTGAGAAGTCCTTCGGTTCCAACGCGGTGCTGAAGGGGGTGGCGCTTGCCCTGCCCAGCGGCCAGATCACCGCCCTGCTGGGGGCCAACGGCGCCGGCAAGTCCACCCTGATCAAGATTCTGGCGGGCGCCTACCAGCGCGACGGGGGCGAGATCTTGGTGGGGGGCACACCGGTGGAGATCACCTCGCCGCTCAGCGCGGCGAGTAACGGCATCCAGACCGTCCACCAACGGATCGACGAGTCGATCGTCCCCGGGCTCACCGTGGCGGAGAACCTGCTCTTCGAGGAACTCGTCCAGGGCGGCCTCCCCCCGGTCGGCGGACTGCGGAAACTGCTGCCGCGGGCGCGGGCGACGGCGGACGCGCTCGGGCTCGGCTGGTCGGACGCCAAGCTGCGTCTCGACGTGTTCGAGCTCGGGATCGCCGACGCCCAGCTGCTCGTCCTCGCCCGGGCGCTGGTCAAGAAGCCCAAGGTCTTGGTGCTCGACGAACCGACGTCGACGCTGTCCCAGGCGGAGACTGACCGTCTCTTCGACGTCATCACCGAGCTCCGGGACCAGGGCGTCGCCATCTTGTACGTCTCCCACCGCCTGAGCGAGATCCAGCTGCTCGCCGACCGGCTGGTCGTTCTGCGCGACGGCCAGGTCAAGGACCGCCAATCGGCGCCACTAGACATGAACCAGGCGGTCCGGTCGATGCTCGGCGAGCAGGTCCTCGTGGAGACCGAGCAGACGGGCCGTCGGCGGAGCGACCGGGTCGCCCTCCGCCTCCGCGGAGTCCAGCTCCTCAAACGTTCGACACCGATTGATCTCGACCTCAACTACGGTGAGGTCACCGGCGTGGTCGGCCTGCTCGGAGCCGGCAAGTCGGAACTGGCCCGCGGGATCTTCGGGGCTGATCCGTTCCGGACGGGGACGATAACGCTGGACGAGCGGCCGTACGCGCCCCGCCGGACGAGTGACGCGGTCCGGGCGGGCATCTACCTGGTGCCCGAAGACCGGGTCGCCGAGGCCATGCTGCCGGGGTGGTCCCTGACACGGACCGTGTCGCTGCCGTTCATGGGGCGGGTCAGCCCACTGGGAGTGATCAACCGCCGGGCCGAACGCAAGCGCGCGACGGCGGTGATCGAGGACTTCAACGTGGTGACGACCGGGCCGGACCAGCCGGTCGACGCCCTGTCGGGCGGCAACCAACAAAAGGCGGTGGTGGGGCGCTGGATGAGCGGTCAACCGAGGACCATTATTTTAGATGAGCCCTTCCGCGGCGTCGACATCGGGGCTCGTCGCGACATTTCGGGCAAGGCGAGAGAGGCCGCCGCCGCTGGCGCGTGCGTGGTGGTCCTGTCGTCAGATGTCGAGGAGATCCGCGAAGTCGCGGACCGGATCCTCGTCATGGTCGAGGGGCAGATCGCCCTCGACCGGTCGGCCACGGATGTCGACGCAGAAACCATCATGACAAGCATGTCGGAGGCACGATGACTAAGTCACTCACCCCCCTTTCGCGGGAGGACAAGGCAAGCCCCTGGGTGAAAGTCCAGGATGGCGTGGTGAAGTACGGCTTCCTCGCCGTGACGATCCTGTTGTTCGCCTATTTCGCCCTCACTGAACCGGCCTTCGCCACCACGGCGTCCATCTTCGCCATGCTGAAGTTTGCCTCGGTCACGGCGATCCTTGGCCTCGGGATGACGTTCGCGATGGTGGTCGGCGGGATGGACATGTCGATCGGTTCCCAGGCGGGCCTGGCCGTCCAGATGGCGGCCATGACGATGGTCTTCTACAACCTGACGGGTGGGACGGCGATCGCCGTGGTCCTCGTGGTGGGTCTGGTGGTCGGTCTCGTCAACGCCTGTCTGATCGTCCTCTGCAAAATTCCCGACCTGCTCGCGACCCTGGCCATGATGTTCGTCCTCCAGGGTGTCAAGCTGATCCCGGTGTCGGGCCAGTCGGTGTCCGCCGGCATGGTGCTCCGGGACGGGTCGGTGGCGCCCGGCAAGTTCACCGCCGCCTTCTTGCAGATCGACCGCGGCACGGTGGGTCCGATCCCGGTCCCCGTGCTCATCATGCTCGTGCTGGCCGTCGCCACCTGGTTCCTGCTCTCGCGGACGAAGTGGGGCCGGCTGATGTACGCCGTGGGGGCGAACCCCGAGGCGGCGCGCCTTTCCGGGGTCCGGGTGGGCTACTACCGCGGTCTCGCGTACGTGCTGTGCAGCCTGTTCGCCTCCGTCGGCGGCCTGATCCTGGTCTCCCGGATCGGGCAGGGCGACGTGAGCGCGGGCTCGTCCAGCCTCCTGGAAGCGGTGGCGGTCGCCCTCGTGGGAACGTCGGTGCTGGGCGCCGGCAAGCCCAACGCCTGGGGTACGTTGCTCGGCGCGCTGCTGGTGGGCATCGTCCTGACCGGGCTCACCATGAAGGGTTTCCAGTACTACTACCAAGACACGGCCAAGGGTCTGGTGCTGCTCGTGGCGCTGCTCTTCTCGTACACCATGTCGCGGAAGAAAGTCCGCTACTCACCCGCAACTTGACGAAAGAGGTACTGATGGCAGACTACGAATTCTTGACCGAGTCGACGCTCGCCGGCTACGTGCGGGACCACCCCGAACTGGCGGCCCGGATCGATGCGGATGACCTCGTCTCGACCCGGGAAGTCGGCGACGGCAACCTCAACCTCGTCTTCCTGCTCCGCGACGGCACCGGCCGCGGCCTGTGCCTGAAGCAGGCGTTGCCGTACGTCCGGATGACCGGTGAGGGCTGGCCGATGTCGCCCGACCGGGCGCGCCACGAGTACGAGTCGCTCCTCGCGTACTCCCGGCTCACGCCGGACCTCGTACCCGCACTGTTTCTTCACGACTCCGTCCGCCACATCATCGCGATGCAGGACCTGAGCGACCACCAGGTGTGGCGCGGCGCCCTCAACCAGGGGCGGGCCGACGCGGGCGCGGCGGCGGCGATGGGGGTGTTCGTGGGCGCGCTGGCGTTCGGTACCTCGCTGTTCGCACTCGGCCGGGAGGAGTTGGCAGACGCCCAGGCCCGGGCGCTCAATCCCGGGCTGTGTGAGATCACCGAGGACCTCGTGTTCACCGAGCCACTGGTCGACGCGGGGCGGAACAGCGTTCTGCCCGCCAACGAGCCCGACGCCCGTGAGTTCCAGGCCGACGCCCACCTGATGCGGGAGCTGGGCGAGGCGAAGTGGCTCTTCATGACGAGCGCCGAGGCGCTGATCCACGGCGACCTGCACACCGGGTCGGTGATGGTCCGCTGCCTGGCGGGAACGTCACAAACCGATTCGGTGAAGGCATTCGACTCGGAGTTCTCCTTCTACGGGCCGGTCGCCTTCGACCTCGGCGCGCTGTTCGCCAACTACGTCATCGCGGCCGCCCGGGCGTACGCGCTGCGCGAGGACGACCGGGCCGCCTGGTGCCTCGGCCTCGTGGGCGAGACCTGGCGGGCCTTCGAGGCGGAGTTCCGGCGCCGCTGGCCCACCCGCCGCGACCCGCGTCTGTGGGGTGAGGTTTTCGTGGACGACCTGATGGCCCGCTGGCGGTCCGAGGCCTGGCTTTTCGCCGCCGCGAAGATGTCCCGGCGCATCATCGGGGCGGCCAAGACCACCGACATCCAGACCCTGCCCGAACCGCTGCTCGAGGGGGCGGCCCGGGGCGTGCTGCGCGTCGCGCGGCGGCTCGTGGCCGAGCGGCACGCCGACTCCCGCCCCGAGCGGTTGGAGGATCTCGCCCGCGCTCTCCTGCTGGAGGCCCGGACCGCGTAGCCGGGGGCGCGGACCGCGTGGCGGGAACTGCCCTCCTCGGTCTACTCGCTCCGCAGGGCCTCGACCGGGTCGGCGCGGGAGGCGGCCGACGACGGGATGAGGCCCGCCAGGAAGGTGAGGGCCATGGAGATGCCGATGAGGCCGAGGGCCGCGGAGAACGGCAATTGGGCAATGTTCTTGATGTCGGCCACGGAGTAGATGATCGGGTTGGCGATGAGGGTGATGAGCAGGGTGATGAGAACGCCCATCAGGCCCGCGACAAAGCCAACGATCAGCGTTTCGGCGTTGAAGACGTTGCCGATGTCGCGTTTGCTCGCCCCCAGGGCGCGCAGGATACCGATCTCTTTGCGGCGTTCGAGGACGGAGATGTACGTGATGACGCCGATCATGATTGACGACACGACGAGGGAGATCGAGACGAAGGCGACGAGGGCCGCCGAGACCTTGCTGATGATGTCGGTGACGGAGGACATCAGCGTACCCACGATGTCGGTGTACGTGATGACCTTGGCGTCTTGGCCTTGGTCGGTCATGCGGGCATTGTACGAGTCGAGGATGTTCAGGACCTGTTGTTTGGCGGCGAAATCCTTGGGGTAAATGTTGATGCTGGAGGGGGTGGCCGGATCGGCGTAGCCCAGCTGCCGCAGGTTGTAGTCCAGCGAGTTGGCCTGGTTGTTCATCATCGACATGAGCAGTCCGGTGAGCTGGGTCGGATCCATGTTGAAGGTGAAGACCTTCTGGAAGTCCGCCGGGTCGATGCTCATCGCGGAGGACATCTGGTCGGTCAGCTGGGTCATCGTGGCCTTGAGGGCCGCCGTGAGCTGCGTTTGCAGCGTCCCCATCATCGTGGTCACCAGGGTGGACATGGTCTGTTGCATGTACGAGGTGAGGGCGGCCGTCAACTGCTGCTGGAGCCCGCTGGTGTCGAAGACCGCCAGCAGACGTGTGCCGAACGCGGCCTGGACGTCCGGACGGGCAAACCAGTCGTTGAACGTTGTCATGACCTGGTTCCCGACGGCGCCCAGGTCGATCGGGAGGCCGGTCGGGGTGGCCGCGGGGGCGGGGGTGGCGGTGACGGACGGGGTCGGCGTGGTGGCCCCGGGGGTCGGGGAGCCGGTGCCCGGGCCAGTCGTGGTGGGCGTAGCGGAGGGTGTTTCCGGCGTGGCCCCGGAGGTGGGTGGGGCTGCCGCGGCCGAAGCCAGGAGGTCGGCGAGCGCTGTCCCGCCAAGACTAGGCAACGCCGACAACAGGGCCCCGAGCGGGTCAGTCGTACTCACGGTGGGTGCCGGGGTCGGGGGCCCCGGAGTGGTCGTCGTGGCGGTCGCCGAACCACTCGGAGAGGCGGCCGGGCTGGTTGTCGGACCGCTGGACGTGGTGCTTGACGCGGTGGTCGGGGTCGGGGCCGGCGTACTGCTCGGGGTCGGGGTCGGCGGACTGCTCGGAAGGACGGTCGGCAGTGCGGTGGGCAGCGTCGGCAGTGCGGTCGGCAGGGTGTCGATGAGGTTCCCGTACGTGTCCCGTAGGAAGTCGGCGAGCGTACTCATAATCAAATCGGTGAGGGCCGTGGGCGACACCTGGACCCCCGCACTCAGGAGCCCGCTGAGATCCGGCAGCGGGGTGGACGGCATCGCCCCCGCCAGAGAACCGAGGTTCATCCCCTTGAGGTTGAGCGACGACAAGTCCGGCGACAACCCCGACAGGTCGAAGTTGAACAGATCCGCGAGCGCGGCCTGGTCGACGCCGATGAGCGAGGAAAAGTCGAAATCGGACATCGAGGGGTTGGCCGCTTCCTCCGCGAAGGTCTTGCCGGAGAAGACGTTGACGGTCGGATGGGCCAGCTGGTCCTGGACGACCGGCGAGTCGTCCGCCGCCACCATGAGGTGGTCGACGAGGCTGGCGGGGTAGGCCAGACCGGGACTCAGCATCGATGCGGTGGCTCCCGGCGTCGGCTCGACGACGCCCACGACGGTCATTTTCTCGCCGGCCGCCACGACGTTTTTGAGCCACGTCTTGTCGCTGCGGTGATCTGTCCACACGCCGTACGCCGGGTCGTACTGATAGTACGCGCTCGGGTTGACCAGGCGGAACGTCACCGACATCAGTTGGGGGTAGGACACCGAGAGCGTGTCGGACGGGATCGTGATGGGCTTGTTGTTGGCGAGTTCGTCCATCATGGTGTCGAGCTCGGCGGGGTCGCGGAGCCCCATGGTGTACAAGGCGAGGTCGGACACGCCGCCGCTGCCGGTCAGGACGACGATGCACTCGTTGTACTTCTCCGGCCAGCGCCCGGCCACGACGTCGTACTGCCCGTTCAGCAAGCCCATGTCCGTCGGCAGCGAGGAGAAGACGTTCGAGGAACTCGCCAGCGAGCTGAGCATCGAGGTCTGGCTGGAACCGGTCGAGAGCGACGAGAAGAAGGAGCTCGGGTTGAGCTGGCGCGCGCCGTTCGTGGTGTCGGCGGCGAAGATCTGCGGGGTGATCGAATAGTTGTACTGCACGGCGTTGACGTACGGCGTGATCCCCGACTCGTCCGAGTCGAGAAACGTCTTGAGGGACGCGAGGTCGTTCGTCCCGATCCGGTCCAGCATCCGCCCGAGCATCTTGACTTCGTGGGCGTCACCGGTGGTCGTGGCCGTGTCCGTCCCCGTGCCGCTGGAGGCGGCCAGGATCGTCGTGATGTCGATGCCCTGGGTCTGGATGGTGAGCGGATAGAGCGAGAGTGTGCCTTCCTCGACGCCCGTGATGTAGGCGTTGATGCCATTGGCGAGCGCGAGGATGAGGGCGATGCCGACGATCCCGATTGAGCCGGCGAAGCTCGTCATCAGGGTCCGGCCCTTCTTCGTCATCAGGTTGGTGAAGCTGAGCGCGATCGCGGTGAGAAAGCTCATGGACGTCCGGTTGGCCGCGCTGGCCGGGCGCTGGTCGGGACCGGGGATGTACGGGTTGGTGTCGTCGACGACCGTACCGTCGCGCAGGGAGACGGTCCGGGTGGCGTACTGCGCCGCCAACTCGGGGTTGTGGGTGACCATGACGACGAGCCGCTCCCGCGCGATCCCCTGGAGCAGGCCCATGACCTGGACGCCGGTCTTCGAGTCGAGCGCGCCGGTCGGCTCGTCGGCGAGCAGGATCTCGGGGTCGTTGATGAGCGCCCGGGCGATGGCGACCCGCTGCGCCTGGCCGCCCGACAGTTGGTTCGGGAGCTTGTGGATGTGCTCCTCGAGGCCGACCTCGGCGAGCGCGTCCTCCGCGCGCCGGGTCCGTTCTTCCTTGTTGATCCCGGACAGTGTCAGAGCCAG
>JAIRVA010000228.1 GCA_031254155.1 Propionibacteriaceae bacterium | reverse complement strand
AGCCGTCGATGTCCTCCCCCGGCGTCCCGACGATGAAGAACGGGGCCTTGACGGGTACCTCGTCACCCGGGCCGGCCAGCAGGGCGAGGATCGTACCGCCGATGCCCGCCGGGATCTCCATCGTCGACTTGTCCGTCTCGATGTCCGCCACAATCGTGGCCGGACCCACCTCGTCGCCCACACCGACGTGCCACGCCGTCACGAGGCACGTCTCCACTGTGTTGCCCAGTTGGGGCATCACCACGATTTCAGCCACCGCCCGCTCCTTTCTTGTCAGCTCGCCGATTCCAGGAGCACCTGTTCGGCGGCCTTGGTCCAACGCCCGTCCGCCATCGCCGCCGCCACGGCGGGCAGCCGCCCGGGCAGGTCGACGAGCCGGACGAGGCCCAGGTCGTGCAGCGCCGGGTAGACCATGATCTTGCCCTGGGAGGTCCGGTTGGTGACCGACTCGATGGCGTCCGGCACCCCCGCGATGCCCGAAATGGCGTCAAGCGAGATGTTCGTGTCGACCACCCCGGCCTCGAGCCGCTGCTTGACCGTCACCATATCGCAGATCCGCGACCCGGACGTGCCGAACAGGTAGATCCGGCGGGCGAGGATCGCGTTCAGGTCCAGATCCGCCGTCGTCCCGACCGCGAATCCGGCGAACGCGTTGACAATCGCCCCGGCACCCGCCAGTCCGATGGCCTGCCGCAGCAGCGCGGGTACGGGTACCATCAGCGCGACGTACGTGTACGCGCCTTCCGTGAGTGGCGTGGTCGCCGAGTTGATCACGCGCACGGGTACCCCGGCCGCCGCCGCAATCGGGTCCACGACCGCGTGGAGCCGGCCCAGCCGGTGGTCGTCCACGTCCACCGCGTCGACCGTGATGCCCGGTACCCCGGCCGTGGCGGCCCGCACCGTGTGCATCAGCCCCATCGGCCCGG
This sequence comes from Propionibacteriaceae bacterium, assembly GCA_031254155.1. Classification (GTDB taxonomy): domain Bacteria; phylum Actinomycetota; class Actinomycetes; order Propionibacteriales; family Propionibacteriaceae; genus WQYJ01. Next base: position 12,633 of record JAIRVA010000228.1, on the reverse strand, counting down.
CGGCCCCGATGACGGCCAGAGCCTCGCCCGGCCGCAGTTCGCACGTCGCCGGGCTCCAGGCGTACCCGTCGGCCGGGCGGTCGCCCGTCGTGCCGACGTACCGGATGAGGTCGTAGTGGACCCGCCCGACGTCGATGGCGACGTCCCGGTCGAACGCCCGCCCACACGTCACGATGTTCATGATGCCCCGCGCGCCCAGCACCCGGCTGAGCGCCTCGACCCGCTCGGCGCTCGCGCCCACGTAGATGATGTCGTCAAAAAGCTCGTCCGCCAGCCGGCCCGCCGCCGGGTTGTCCACGCGGCGGGCCGGCTGGGCGGCCGCGACCAACTCCTCCAGTCCCACCGGTACGTACCCGTCGTCCACGACCACGAGCAGCGTGCCCCCCGGCTTCAGTCCCGGCCGTTCCGGCCAGGCGTACGCGGTTTCGACGCACGCCCACGGCTCGATGAGGGCGACCGCGGAGGCGCTCGGCGTCTCGTCAACCGGGATGAGGAACGACTCCCCCGTCACCGGGTCGATCACCATCCGCTCGTCGACCAGCGCGTACTCCTCCAGCGCGCCGTCGAAGTCGTACCCGAAGGCGGCGTTCGCCTTCGCCGTCGGCAGGTGGCGGTAGTCCGTCTGGACCAGCACCCTTTGGCCGACCGTGTACCGCGTCACCCGCTCGCCCACCTGCGCCACGCGGGCCACTGGTTCGTGGCCGGGCACAATCGGGGCCGCACCGGGGCGGTACGTCGGGATCTCCGCCAACTCGGCCGCCGTGATCCCGGCGAGGATCGGCAGCTTCCGCGGATGGTCCGCAAACGTGTGCATGAGCTTGGTGTCGGAGAAGCAGATCCCGCACGCTTCGATTTTGAGCAGGATCTGGGTCGGGCCGACCGCCGGCACCGGCAACGCCGGGTTGATTTCGATCTGGTCCTTGGCGGTGATCTGGACCGCGTACTGGGTGGTCATTGGACTCCTTAACTCATCATGACTTGGCCACCGGTGACAGGCAGGGCCTGACCGGTCTCGTACTGCTGCTCGACGAGGTACAGCACCGCGCGGACGACATCGGCGGGCAGACACCCGCGCGCCATCGGTACCTTCGCCTCGTAGAAGGCCCGGACCTCCGCCACCGTACTCGCGCCGGGGACCTTGCCCGCGCGGAGGTACTGGACGAACAGACCCTTCTCCGGGTCGGACCAGAGCGGCCCGTCGAGGAAGTTGCCCGGACAGACGGCGTTGACCTTGATGCCGGCCTCGACCAGTTCCAGCGCGAAGGACTGCGTGAGCCCGATGCCGCCGAACTTGGACCCGGCATACGCGAAGTTGCGCTTCGACCCCTCCAGGCCGGACTTGGAGTTGATCTCGACGATGTCGAAGAGGACGTCGGGGCGGATCGCGTGCTGGGCGGCCATGACGGGGGCGACGGTGCGGACCCCCAGGAAATAGCCCTTGTAATTGATCGCGGTGACAAGGTCAAAGTCCTCGATCCGCTGCTCGGTGATGGCCGCCGCCCGCGCGATGCCGGCGTTCGACACGAACAGGTCGACCCCGCCGTACATCGCCAGGACTTCCGCCAGCGCCCGCTGCTGCGAGGCCTCGTCGGCGACGTTGACGGCGACGGGGGCGGCCCGGCCCCGTCCGTACGTTGAAACGAGTTTCTGGGCCTCGGCCGCCGCCAGGTCGACGTTCAGATCGGCCAGGACGACGTGCGCGCCCGCCGCCGCGAGACCCTGCGCGATACCGAGCCCGAACCCCTGCGCCGCCCCCGTCACGACGGCGACTTTGCCCGCCAGACGGCCCCGGCTCTGGCCCGCCGCCACCTTCTGGCGGTACGCCTCGGCCTCCCAGGTCTCGATGAACGTCCGCTCCGCGAGATCCAACGTCCGCACCGTACCCAGCCGGTCGGCGTCGCGGGCCACCCGCAGGGCGTCGGTGAACGTCTCCAGGGCGTTCTTGGCGGCGGCGTAATCCCGGCCCGCGGCGAACAGCACTTTCCCGGGCAAGACGATGATGACCGGGTCCCGCCCGTGGTCGGCCCGGTACGCCGCCACGGCCTTCCCCACCTGGTCGGCGAGGGGGGCGTACTCCGGCTCCACGACGCAGGGCAGGCTGCCGGCGTACACGATCTCGTCCGGGATCAGCGGGCCGATGGAAATGATCGGGCTGCCGGTCCGGGTCTCCGAGCGGACGAGGTCCGAGGAGTCGGCGGTCACGACCGCCAACGCGCCGCCGGTCCCCAGCAACCCGCGCAACTGGGGCGCGACGGCCGAGATGAGTTCGGCCACGCGCCGGTCGTCCGCCTCCTGGTCCTGGTGGGCGCCCCGCCAGCCCGCCCGCTCGGCCCGGGGCCGGGCCGCGATCGCCGCCCGGATCCGGGCCGTGGCGTCTTCGACGAGGGCGATCACCTCGTCGGCGGTCTGGCCGGCCGCGATGATCCCGTGGTTGCGCAGGAAAGTCAGTCGCGGCGGTGTGGCCCCGGTCCGCGCGGTGTAGGCGGCGCGGGCGGCCGCGATCCCGCGCGCCAGTGGTACCCCGGGGTCGATGTAGTCGACCACGAGCGCCTCGTCGCCGAAGATCTCGGCGGCCAGGGCGTGGGCGTCCTCGTTGCAGGTGACGGCGTTCGCCGTCAGGGGGTGCAGGTGGATGACCAGCGGCTCGGGGAGCAGGGCGTGAAACAGGATTTCAACGCTCGGGCGCCGCCCGTCGTCCACCCCGATCCGGGCCTTTGCCGCGGCCACGCGGACCGGGTCGCCGTCGACGGGGGCGTCCGAGGCCAGCGCGTCGAGCAGGACGTCGAGGCGGAGCGGTACGAGGTCGGCGGCCGTGAGCGCCGCCAGCGAGGTCCCGCTGGGCTTGATGTGGAGAACGCCGTCCGCCTTGTACGAGCTGTTCCCGCCGCCCGCCCGCGCGTACTCCGGCGTGCCGAGGCGGTTGGACACCGCGATGATCTGGTCCGCCAGCGTTGCCATGGCCGCTTCTTTCTCGTGGGGTAGTGAATCCATTCTTGCAGGTCAGTTTCCGTTTGGCGATTGCCGGATCAGGCGGTCACCGGCGGCGATGAGCGCCGTCACCCCGCCCGTCGGCGCCCCGGTCGCGTCGACAAACCCGGCTTCACCCTGGCCCACCCGGTCGGCGTGGGCGGCGACGACGCAGGTGGCCTCGTAGAAGGCCTGGCGCGTGGGCTCGCTGAGTTCCCCGTCGGCGTACGACGGGTCGAGGGGGATCGGGTCGAGGGTGTTGTGCTCCGTACCGCCCATGACGATGAGTCCGGCGGCCCGCAGTTCGCGGACGAACTCGTCGGCGACCGCGCCGCGGTTCCGGTTCGGGATGAGCTCCGTGGCGTGGATGCCACGCCGGAGCAGCTCCTCCGCCAGGGCGGCGGGTGGAGTCTCGAACGGGCTCAGCGGGTCGATCCCGTCGGCGACAATCGGGTAACAAGGGATCCCGCCCATGTCCACGATGTAGGCGTACGCGTCCTCGAAGCTCAGGCGGGGATCCGGGACGAACCCCGGCGTACCGGCCTTGAGCAGCCGTGACCGCAACTCCGCCTGGAGCCCGACGATGTCGTCCGGCGCGACCCCCGACGGCCGCCCGTACGCCGCCGCCAGTACGCGGGCCCGCTCCGCCGGGTCCAGCGTGAACAGGGCCTCCTGGAACGCCCGCGCGATGTGGCGCTCCTGGAGGCTCACCCACGCCGCCGGTACGCCGGCCCGGCCGGCGACGGCGGCCACAACGTCAGCGGCCACCAGCCCCGTCGCAAACCCGGCTCCCGCGAAGTGCGCCGCCACCCGCGCGACCATCTGCTCCGCGCGCCGGTCGTTGTCCACCCGGATCTGGGCGGCGATCCGGGCCGCGCGGGCGCTCCGGGGCCGGGTGGGGTCGATCCCCTTCCCCGTCAGGTACAACCGACCGGGATTCGCCGGATCGTTGACCAGGACTCCCCGGGCTTCCAAGTCCTGCGCCACCGTGATGAACTCCAGGCCGTAGAGCGGCAGTATCCCCTGGTCGCGGGCGAGCCCACCGATCAGCGGGTACACCTCAAGGTCGAAGAAGTTGGAGAACCCGACCGCCCGGACCCCCTCCCGGGCCGCGGCCGCGACCACGTCGGCCGGGGTCGCGAAGGCCGAGAAGTTCGGGGGTACGTGAACGTGGGTGTTGACGACAGGCAGCATGATCAGGTCCACGACGCTTGCGTGCCACCGATGCGCCCGGCCTCGATACGCTCCTGGTACCCGCCCGCCCAGAAGGCCGCCATCGGATCGGCCGGCAAGGAGCGCGCGGCCCGCCAGTCGGCGAGGTCGGCCCGGACGTCGGTGTAGAAGGCGTCCATCATGATCTGGTTGGCCGCCAGCGGGTCGCACGCCCGCTGGGCCGCGCCCAGTTCCTCGCGGTCGATGAGCAGCGCCCGGGCCAGCATCTCCTGGACGGTCAGCACCGACCGGATCTGGCCCGCGATGTGGTTCTCGATGTTGTGGCACTGGTCAAGCATGAACTGGACCGTGGTACCGGGGAAACCGCCGCCGCGGACGACCTCGTGCAGGATGCGGAACAGCTGGAACGGATCGGCGGCCCCCACCATCAGGTCGTCGTCGGCGTAGAAACGCGAGTTGAAGTCGAAGGAGCCGAGGCGGCCCGCCCGCAGCAACTGGGCGACAATGAACTCGATGTTCGTCCCCGGCGCGTGGTGGCCCGTGTCGAGGCAGACCATCGCCTTCTCGCCGAGGGCCAGGCAGTGCAGGAGCGAGGTCCCCCAGTCGGGGACATCGGTGTGGTAGAAGGCCGGCTCGAAGAACTTGTACTCCAGCACGAGCCGCTGGGTCTCCCCCAGGTGGGCGTAAATCTCGGCCAACGAGTCGTCGAGCCGCTCCTGGCGGCTACGGATGTCGTCCTGCCCGGGGTAGTTCGTCCCGTCGGCCAGCCAGATCTTGAGATCGCGGCTGCCGGTGACGTTCATGATCTCGATGCACTGGAGGTGGTGGGCGATGGCCTTCGCCCGCACGCCCGCGTCCGGGTGGCAGAGCGAGCCGAACTTGTAGTCCTCCTCCTGGAAGGTGTTGGAGTTGACCGTCCCCAGTTTCACGCCGAGCGAGGCGGCGTGCCGGGCGAGGTCGCCGTAGTCGTCCACCTTGTCCCACGGAATGTGAATAGCTACGGCGGGAGCCAGGCCGGTAACCCGGTTGACCTCGGCGGCGTCGGCGATCTTTTCGAAGGGTGTCCGCGGCGTCCCCTTCTGCGGGAAGACCTTGAAACGGGTTCCAGAGTTGCCGTAGGCCCAGGACGGAACCTCGATAGCGAGCGTGCCGAGCGTGTCGGCGATGTCGGAAAACTTGAGCATCGGTGCTCCTTGGGTTGTTTATGAATCGATTCAATCTTAGAATGGTTGCTACCAAAACGTCAAGGAGGACCCGTCAAGGAGGACATAATGAATGATGGGCTTTTCGCCGCGGCCGACCTGGGCGCCACCTCGGGCCGCGTCATCGCCGGCCAACTCGTCGACGGGCGCTTCGCCCTCACGGAGGTCCACCGCTTCACCACCCCCGTCATGGAGACCGGCGGTCACCTGCACTGGGATGCCGACGCCCTGCGCGGCCACATTGCCCAGGGCCTCACCGCCGCCGGTACGACGGGTTCGCTCGCCGGTGTCGGCGTCGACACCTGGGGCGTCGACTACGCCCGGCTGGACGCGAGTGGCCAGCTCCTGGAGCCGCCGTACAACTACCGCGACCACCGGACCAACGGGGGGCCGGCGGCCTTCTTCGCCGGCTTCCCCGCCGCGCGGCTCTACGCCGAGGCCGGGCTGCAGGTCATGGAGTTCAACACGGTCTTCCAGTACGTGAGCCAGGCCACGGACCCCCGGTGGGACCAGGTCGCCTGCTGCCTCTTCCTGCCCGACCTGTTCACGTTCTGGCTCTCGGGTACGCGCGTGGCCGAGCTGACCATCGCCTCCACCTCGGGACTGCTGGATGTCGCCCGGCGGACGTGGTCGCCCACGCTGCTTGGCCACATCCGGGAGCGGTACGGGCTGGACCTCGCGCCGCGCCTGCCCGCCATCGTGGAACCAGGCACGGTCGTGGGGAGTCTGGACCCGGCGATCCTCCCCGGTGACATCCCGGTCGTCGCGGTCGGTTCGCACGACACGGCCTCGGCCATCGTGTCGGTTCCGGCGACGACCAGGCATTTCGCGTACATCTCCTCGGGCACCTGGTCGCTCGTCGGGCTCGAACTCGACCGCCCGGTCCTGACCGAGGGCTCCCGGGCCGCCGACTTCACGAACGAACTGGGCCTCGATGGCACGGTCCGGTACCTCCGCAACGTCATGGGCCTGTGGGTCCTTACCGAGTCGCAGCGCGAGTGGGCCCGCCAGGGGCTGGCGACGGACCTCGCGGCGCTCTTGGCGGCGGCCGCCGCGCTGCCGGCCCTCACCACCGTGGTCAACATGGAGGACCCGCGCCTGCTGCCCCCCGGTGACATGCCGTCCCGGCTCGCCGCCCTGGCCCGCGAGACCGGCCAGCTTCCCCCGGGGACCCCGGCGGAGGTCACCCGCTGCATCCTCGACTCTCTCGCCCTCGACTACCGCCGGGTGATCCGGCAAGCCCAGACGCTGGCGGATGCGGCGGTCGAGGTGGTCCACATCGTCGGCGGCGGCTGCCGCAACCAGTTGCTGAACCAGCTGACCGCCGAGGCGACCGGGCTCCCGGTCGTGGCCGGACCGGCCGAAGGGACGGCACTCGGCAATCTACTCGTCCAGGCCCGGGCGGTGGGGGCCCTCGACGGTGACCTCTTGGAGCTGCGGCGCGTCTCCCGCGCCTCCTGTGAACTGACGACCTACACCCCGGGCGGACTCCCGCTCCCCGAGACCCGCTGGTCCGCGGCCGAACAGCGGGCGTACGGGCGCTGAAACGCGCGACGGCGTGGAATTACCCGAACAGGCTCCGGGCGGCGATGATGGTCTTGAGCTGCTCGGCCCCCTGGTCGCACACCACAGTGTGCGCCCCGGCGTCCAGGACGCCCGCGAACCGGGCCGGCATCGGTGGTACCCGCCCGATGGCCTCGCGGGTGATCGCGCCGAACTTGACCGGCAGCGCCGTCTCCATGGCGATCATCGGCTCGGGTCCCAGGTGCTCCCGTGCGACCTTCACGCCGTCGGCGGTGTGGGGGTCGATCAGGTAGCCCCGGCGCGCGTACACGTCCGCAATCGTCGCCACCCGGTCGGCGTGGGTCGACACCCCCGTCCGGAAGCCGTACACATCCTTGGGGTGGGTCGCGTACGGCCGGTCCCGGATGTCGATGACGCCCCCGTGGTTCACCACCTCGCCGAACAGGTGCCGGACCTCCCCCGCGTCCCGGCCCGTGAGGTCGAAGAAGAACCGCTCAAAGTTGCTGGCCTTCGAGATGTCCATGCTGGGGCTCGACGTCACGAAGGTCTCCGTCGACGTCCGGACCCGGTAGACGCCCGTGGTGAAGAACTCGGCCAGGACGTTGTTCTCGTTGGTCGCACAGACGAGGCGCGAGACCGGTAGTCCCATCATGCGGGCGACGTGGCCGGCGCAGATGTTGCCGAAGTTGCCGGAGGGCACGGTGAACGACACCTCACCGCCGTCGGCCACCTGCAGCAGGCTCGAGATGTAGTAGACGACCTGCGAGACCAGGCGGGCCCAGTTGATCGAGTTGACGGCCCCGATCCGGTACCGCTCCTTGAACCCCGGGTCGGCGTTGACTGCTTTAACCAGGTCCTGGCAGTCGTCGAAGGAGCCGGGGACGGTGACGTTGACGATCCTGGGGCTGTTGATCCCGTACATCTGCCCGCGCTGGAACGGCGTCATCCGCCCGAGCGGGGACAGCATGAAGACCTGGACGCGGTTCGCGTCGAGCAGGGCGTACTCGGCCGCCGAACCCGTGTCACCCGAGGTTGCGCCGAGGATCGTCATCCACTGGTCGCGCCGGCCCAGTTCGTAGTCGAAGAACTGGCCCAGCACCTGCATCGCCATGTCTTTGAACGCGGCCGTCGGGCCCTGGGAGAGGTGCCCGAGCCAGAGCCCCGGTTCCAACTCGTCGACCGGCGCGATCAGGTCGGTACCGAACTTTTCCCGCGTGTACGCCCGTCGCGTGATCGCCTCCAGATCCGTGAACGGGATGTCGTCGATGAACAGGGCGAGGACCTCGGCGGCGAAGCGCGGGTACCCGTCGCCCACCAGGATGTCTTTCAGCCCCGCCACGTCGTCCGCCGTCAGCTGGGGATAGGTTTCCGGGACGTACAACCCGCCGTCGGGCGCCAGGCCCTCCAGCAGGATGTCGGTGAAGCCCGTCGGGCCCGCCCCGCGCGTCGAGATGTACTTCATCGGGCGCGCGCCTCCGCCAGCGCGCGCAGGCGCCGGACCATCGCGTCGGGGTCGTCCGCGTGGTACACCGCCGACCCGGCCACGAATGTGTCCGCGCCCGCGTCGACGCAACGCTCAATCGTCGCCTCCGCGATGCCGCCGTCCATCTGGAGCCAGATGTCCGCCCCCCCGATCAGGCGGCGGGCCGCGGCGACCTTCGGCAGGACGAGGTCGAGGAAACTCTGGCCGCCGAAGCCCGGCTCGACGCTCATGATGAGGATCAGGTCGATCTCACCGACGATGTCCGCGATCGCCGCCACCGGGGTCGCGGGGTTCAGTGCCACCCCGGCGCGGGCGCCGCGGGCCCGCAGCTCGCGCGCCAGCCGGACGGGAGCCGCCGCCGCTTCCAGGTGGAAGGTGACCGACTCCGCCCCGGCTTCGGCGTACGCGGGTGCCCAAGTGTCCGGGTGTTCGATCATGAGGTGGATGTCGAGCATGGCCGTGGTCGCCGCCCGCAGCCGTTCGACGACGGGCAGCCCGAAGGTGAGGTTCGGGACGAAGTGGTTGTCCATCACGTCGATGTGCAAGGCGTCAGCGGACGGTACCCGCGCGATCTCCTCGCCCAGGCGGGCGAAGTCGGCGTTCAGTATGCTCGGGGTGATGCGCATTGGCCCAGTCTACCCCGGCCAGGCGACCGTCACGGGGTTGGCCTGTTGTCGAGAATGATCTGGAGCAATTGGAGGTCCACCCAGCGGCCAAACTTGTGGCCGACTTGGGGCAGATAGGCGACATCGACGAAGCCGACGGCGTGGTGGAGTCCCACCGAGACCACGTTCTCGGCGATCACCGCCGCCACGACCGCGTGGATCCCCCGGTCGCGCGCCTCCGCGAGCAGGCGCCGGAGGAGGCGTTTCCCGAGGCCGTGACCACGGTACGCCTCCTTGATGAAGACCGAGTCTTCGACGGTGTCAACGTACCCCGCCTTGGTGCGGAAGGCACCGTACCCCGCGAAGCCGGCCACCGCGCCCGCCACCTCGGCCACGAGCAGGACGTGGTTGTCGCGGGTGTGCTCGAAGAGCCAGCGCTGCCAGTCCTCGCCCGCCAATGGGTACCACTCCAAGGACGCGGTCGACGACTCAACCTCGTGGTTGAAGATCGCCTGCAGGGCCGGACCGTCGCCCGCCGTCGCGAAGCGGATCACGATCTCCGGGGTCTTGCCGTCACTCACTGGCCCAGCAACCCGTCGACGAACCCCTCGGCGTCGAATGGCGCGAGGTCGTCGGCCCCCTCGCCCAGTCCGATGAATTTCACCGGTACGCCGAGCTCCTGCTGGACCGCGACGACGATGCCGCCCTTGGCGGAGCCGTCGAGCTTCGTCAGGACGATCCCGGTCACGTCCGCGACTTCGGCGAAAACGCGCGCCTGGACCAGCCCGTTCTGCCCGGTGGTCGCGTCGATGACGAGCAGCGTTTCGGCGACCGGCGCCACCTTTTCGATAACCCGTTTCACCTTGCCAAGTTCGTCCATCAGGTTAGCCTTGTTGTGCAACCGGCCGGCCGTGTCGATGAGGACGACGTCGACCCCGCGGTCCTTCGCGGTCCGTACGGCGTCGAAGGCCACGCTCGCCGGGTCGGCCCCCTCGGCGCCCCGGACGGTCTCCACGCCGATCCGGTCGCCCCACGTGGTCAACTGGTCAGCGGCGGCGGCGCGGAAGGTGTCCGCCGCGCCCAGGAGGACGGTCTGGCCGGAGGCGACCAGGTCGCGGGCGATCTTGCCCACGGTCGTCGTCTTCCCCGTACCGTTGACGCCCACGAGCATGACCACCGCCGGTCCGTCCGCGGTCGTGAGGTGGAGGGTACGATCAAGGTCCGGGTTCACCAGGCTCACCAACTCCGACCGGAGCACGTCGCGCGCCTTGGCCGGATCGGATACCCCGTCAATCGCGAGCCGCGATTTCAGGGCGGTGACCAGCGCGGTCGTCGGCCCCACCCCCAGGTCGGAGGCGATGAGGGTCGCCTCAAAATCTTCCCAGGTCGCCGCCGAGATCCGGTCGGCGGCCAGCAGGTTCGCCAGGCCGCGGGCCAGGGCGTTATTGCTCGACGACAGCCGCTTCCGCAGCCGGGCGAGCCGGGTGGCGGGCGATTCGGGCGGGGCGGCCGACAGCGGGGGTACGGGGGCTGGTTCCGCCGGTTCGGCGGAGTCTGTGGGAACATCGGCCCCCGCTTCGAGCGCCGCCTCGTCGCCAAGCGCCGGCGCGTGCCGGGCCCGGTGGTTCGACACCATGACAATCACGGTGGCGGCGATGAACGCGAGCGCGATGCCCGCCAAGATGTACCAGAAGATAACGTCCACGACGCATATCCTACGCGATGGGTGAGACTACCCGGGCCGGATCAAGGCCGGTTCGCGACGCGGGGCCGCTGGCCGGGCGTACCATCGCCGTTCAGGTACGCCGAGGTCGTCCGCGCCAGCCGCGCGACGGGTACGGGCACGCGGGCCGGCCGGGCGGCCGCCCAGGCGACCCCCAGAACCGCGAGCGCGAGGGTGACTACAAGACACAATGTTGATACTGCAAACAGCATGACGAGACTGACGACTCCTGAGGTGGATTGTGCAAAACGCTGAAACTTCTTCTATTATGCCACACCACTAGGCAGGATACCGAATTTTCCGGCCTGGAACCAGGGTTGGACCAGGGGTCACTCTTCCCGGAGGCGTTGGCTGACCACGGTCGACGTACCGTCGGAGCCCATCGTCACACCGTAGAGGGTGTCCGCGATCTCCATCGTCCGCTTCTGGTGGGTGATGACGAGCAACTGGGAGTCGGCCCGCAGCTCTTCGTACACGTCGAGCAGGCGGCCCAGGTTCGTGTCATCCAGGGCGGCCTCGACCTCGTCAAGGATGTAGAACGGGCTCGGCCGGGCCTTGAACAACGCGACGAGGAAGCACACCGCCACCAGCGAGCGTTCGCCGCCGGACAACAGCGACAACCGCTTGACCTTCTTGCCCGCCGGACGGGCCTCCACCTCGATACCCGTCGTGAGCCACTCCCCCGGCGCCGTGAGCAGGAGACGGCCCTCGCCGCCCGGGAACAACCGGGCGAAGAGCGCCGCGAACTCGCGCTCGACATCCTGGTACGCCGCGGCGAAGACCTCCTGGACGCGGGCGTCCACGTCGTCGACGATGCTGAGCAGATCGGCGCGGGTCTTTTTGAGATCCTCCAGCTGGGTGGCGAGGAAGGTGTGTCGCTCCTGCATGGCGTCGAACTCCTCCAGCGCCAGCGGGTTGATCTTCCCCAGCAGTTGCAGGTCCCGTTCCGCGGTCCGCAGCCGGCGGAGCTGCTCGTCACGGGCGTAGGGGCCCGGCACGTCGCCGGGGATGAGCTGGTCCGGCCCGTACTGGCTCATCAGCGTCGCCGCGTCCAGCCCGGCCTCCGCGAGCGCCCGTTCGGCCAGCGCGTCGATCCGCATCTTCTGCTGGGCGCGCGCGAGCTCGTCCCGGTGGTGCGAGTCGACCAGGGCCTCCAACTGGGCCGCGAGGTCGCGGACCCGGATCCGCGCCGCCTCCGCCGCCGCCTCGGACCGCGTCCGCGCCTCGCCGGACTCGGCCCGCTCCCGCTCCACTGCGGCCGCCGACTGGTCCACCCGGTCAAGCAGCCACTGTCCGGCCGCCGCGACCGCCCGCGCCGCCGCTGCCTGGGCCAGCATCTCACCCCGCCGCCGTTCCGCCGCCGCGCGGGCACTCCGCTCCGACTCGGCGGTCCGCCGCAGAGTTTCGGCTTGACCCGCCAGGGACCGGACGCGTTCCTCGACGGTCCGCAGGCCCAATCGCGCCTCCATCTCGCCCGCCCGCGCCCGCCGGGCCGTCTCCGCCGCCGCGTCACGGTCGGCCGGATCCGGCGCGGCCACCTCCTGCGTGCTCTCGGCCGCGGCGAGCCGGGCCTGCAGCTCCGCCATCGCCGCCTGGTCGTGGTCCAGGTCCTCGCCCGCCCGCGCCGCCTGCTCGCTAAGCCGCCCGGCGTCCGCGCGGAGCAGTTGGCGCGTCTGGCCCAGGCGGGACAATTGCTCCAGGGCCGCCGACTGGGCGGCATCCGACTCGTTGAGGGTCCGGACGGCTTGGGCTAGGCCCGCTTCGGCCGCCTCGGCCCGGGCCAGGGCCTGGACGAGAATCCGCTCCGCCTCGGCCAGTTGCCTGTCAACGGTGGCGAGTTGGGCCTGGGCCTCCGCCAGCGCCGCCGCCAATTGGATGGTTGACGCCCCGGAGTCGGATCCGCCGGTCACCAGCCACGGGCTCAGGTAGTCACCGGCGCGGGTGACCACGGTCGCA
>JAIRVA010000281.1 GCA_031254155.1 Propionibacteriaceae bacterium | reverse complement strand
CCTTCCTCCCACTTGATCTGGTCGGCCTCGGCGGTCTCCAAGTATTTCTTGAAGCCGAAGGCCTGTCCCGCCACCGCCGAGCCGACCGGGGTCCGCACCGGCATCCGGCGGGCAACGATCATCATCCCGAGCCCGAGCAGGATGAACGGCACGGCCAGCCAGCCGACGCCGAGGATACCCGACTTGGCGAGTTGCGAGCCCAGCCAGACCGCGCCCGCCCCGCCGCCGGCGGCGATGATGAGCCCGCCCATCTGGTAGGCCGCGACGACCGCCCGCGGGTTCTTCCGGTACCACCCCTGGGAGTCGAACTCCCGCGCGATCGTCGCCTTGTACCCCTGGTAGGTCTCGTAAAAGTCCTCGTCAGACATCTGTTGGCTCGTGATCGTCGGACGGGCGTGGAACAAACCACTGTAGACCGACTGCTCGACGGGATTGAGACTGCGGTAATCCGCGTTCGTCCGGGTGAGGGTGAAAGCTTCGCCCTGGCCCTGGTTCAGGTGGACGTACCCCCTAACGGCCAGGTCGATGATCGTCGCGGTGACATCCTCGTTCGCCGTCTTCTCCCGGACGATCGCCCCGGTGAGCCGGGGCGGGATCCCGGCCGGCGGCGCGAACTCGACCGCGGCGTCCGTCACCTCCGCCCGGTGGATCGGCGCTCCGTCCGGCGCGCCCGGAACTTCACCCGGGGTCACGTCGGCGTACTGTTCGTCGCGGCCCCGCCGCCGCAACCACGCCAGCACGAACCCGGAGACGACGGTCACCGCCCCCGCGCCCGTCGCGACGTACCCTCCCGTACCGGCGAGGGAGAATGGGCTCTGACTATGAGGTACGAGCTTCAACTCGGCCCCGGGGAAGGTCCCGACCGGCCAGCCGCCCACCACCGCGAACCCTTCGCCCGGCTGGATTGCTGACTGAGTATAGGTCGCCGTCGCGCCGTCCGCCGTGTTCGAGGTGCACGGGGTCGTGAAATCCGTCCCGGTGTAACACGTGGTCTGGCTGACCGCCGCCGGCCCCGTGAGCGTGACCGAAACATTGGCGATCGGCACAGTCACGTCGGTCCCGATGACGTTCCAGTAGATCTCGTCCAGGTTCGACGCCGCGTTTGGCTCTGTCACATCGGGGTTGACGCCGCCGGCGACGGTGTACGTCAGCACGTACGTCTGCGTACCGCTCACCGTGACGTTCGCATCCCCGATCCGCAACTGGACGTTGTTCGACTCGGTGGTGACGTCCAGGTTCGCCGGCGCGCCCGTGGGCGAGGTGACCTGGAAGTCACCGTACGTGTACAGCCGGTCTTGCTGGTCGTCGTACGCCTGCCGCGTCAAGAACCACAACTGCGGGCCGTGGCCGGTCGAACCAAACGCCAGATCCATCGTCTGGGTGACCGAGATGACCCCGTCCGCCCCGACCGTCGCCTGGACGTCAAACTTCGTGTATTGGTCACCCGCTGCCGCGTGCGCCACCGTCGCCAGCCCGGCGAACCCGCACGCAAACACTCCGGCCACCAAGACATAGAGAATCCGTTTCATGTATATCAGTGTACGGTGCCGCTCGGACATTTCTCCCGCCGTGGCCCCCGCTGCCGACCAGTCGGGCCCAGACGGCCCGCCCACTCCCCGGCCCGCTGTACCAAAAAACTCGCGGGAAGTACTATCATATTTATGTCGAGAAGTGACCCACTCCACCGTCAATAATTAAGCTAGCTGTTACCCGCTAGCCTCTCTGGTACGTCTCAAGTCGGGACAGCGGATCTGGTAACATCACGTGTCAAAGTGCTGTGCCCATTACATCGCCAATGAAGGAAGGGTGATCTGAATGATTGACAAGCCGCAATACCCTGGGATTCCGGAGGTTATCAACGGGAACGGTTCGGTGGCCTACGTCATGAAACAGGTTTGCGGGGGCGTCATCGGTTACCCGATCACACCGTCCACCGAAATTGCCGAAATTTTTGAGGCCGGCCGCGCCGAGGGCCAGCTGAACGTCTGGGGCAAACACCCGTTCTTCGTCGAGGCGGAGGGCGAGCACTCGGCCCAGTCCGGCGCCATGGGCGCCTCGCTCGTGGGCGGGAACTACGTCTCGAACGCCAGCTCGTCACACGGGATCCTCTACGGGTACGAGTCCCACTTCGTCACCGCTGGCAAGCTGATCGGCGGGTTCGTCCTCCAGGTGGCCGCCCGGGTCGTCACGCGCCACTCGCTGAACGTCATGGCTGGTCACGACGATATTTACGCCCTGCTCCCGACGGGGTACACCATCTTCTTCGGCTCCGATCCGCAGGAAGCCGCCGACCTGGCCGCCATCGCGTTCCGGACCACCTCCCTGACCCTCGTCCCATCCGCCAACGCCATGGACGGCTTTGCGACGAGCCACGTCATGTCGGAAACCCGGCTGCCCGAGCCCGAGCTGCTCCGGGCCTACCTCGGCGATCCCGAGGACCGTATCCCCTGCCCGACCGTCGCCCAGGAGGTCCTGTTCGGCGCCAAAGGCCGGGTCGATTACCTGACAAGATGGCTTGACAAGCGCAGTCCGGAGTTCGCCGGCGGCAACATCGGCGCCATCCGCGAGTTCCTCGCCGCCAACGCCGACGCCATCGAAATCGACGCCGATGCCACCCTTGAACCGTCGACCACGCCCCACGTACCACCCGTCCTCCGCGCCGCCTGGCGCCGGGCGTGGAAAGGCGCCCTCCAGAAGGGGACGCGCCAGCGCGTACCGTCCATCGTTGACCCACACAACCCCGGCCTCGTCGGCGGGGTCCAGAACCAGCCCGACTTCCAGGCCGGGTCCGCCGACCACCGGACCCACTTCCTCGCCGCCGTCCCGGCCCTCGCGCGCCAGGCGATGCGGGAGTACGCCGATCTCACCGGCCGCACGTACGAGCCGGTCATGCGATATGGTCCGCACGACGCCGACTTCGTCCTCATCGGCCTGGGTTCGATCACGGACGACGTACGCGCCCTCCTGCCGTATTTCGAGCGGCAGGGCCTCAAGGTCGCCGTCGTCTCGGTCAAGCTCCTCCAGCCCTTCCCCGCCGCGGAACTGGTCGCCGCCGTCGGCGACGCCAAGCACATCACGGTCCTCGAGCGCTCGGAAGACCTGGCCCTGACCAGGGCCGTCAAGCAGTCGCTGTTCGAGGCCGGCCAGTCCGCGCACGACGCCCAGTTCATGACGGCGATCTTCGGCCTCGGTTCGCACGATGTCCAGCCGCGCGACCTGATCGCCATCGTCCAGGCGATGGCGGACGGCGTGACGACCCCGCTGGTCTACGTCGGCTCGCAGTTCTTCGTCAAGAACCCGGCCACGCCGAGCCTCGCGGCGCTCCAGGACAAACTCCGCGCCGCGTACCCCGAAACCGAGGTCATGGCCCTCCCGACCGCACCCAACCCGACAGACCTGTTGCCGCCCGAGGCGCTGCGGATCCGGTTCCATTCGGTGGGCGGGTACGGGACGGTCGCCACGGGCAAACTCCTGACCGACATGCTGTCCTCGATGCTCGGGATGCACTCGAAGTCGTCGCCGAAGTACGGCTCGGAGAAGTCCGGCGCGGCGACCAACTTCTACCTCACCCTGTCACCCGAGCCCGTCCTGTTCACGAACGCGATGCTGGAAGACGTCGAGGTCGTCATCTCCCCCGACCACAAGGTCTTCGAGCACGACCGGCCCCTGCGCGGCCTGGTGGAGGGCGGTACGTTCATCCTCCAGACCAGCGAGACCCCGCTGACCGTCTGGTCCTTGCTCCCGGCGTACGCCCGCCAAGAGATTCGTGACAAGCACATTCACTTCCTCGTCGTGGACGCCTTCGCGGTCGCCAAGCAGCACGCCCCGACCGCCGCCCTGGAAACCCGCATGATGGGCATCGCGTTCATCGGCGCCGTCATCGGCCACGTTGACCGCATCGCGCGCGGCGGTGACCCCGAGCAGGTCAAGGCCCTGGTCCGCGAGGAGCTCGTCAAGAAGTTCGGCTCCAAGGGCCAGACCGTCGTCGACGCGAACCTGGCCGTGATCAGCGACGCGATCGCGGCGACGACCCCGGTCCCGTTCGACGACCCGGAGTTCCGGGAGGCCGAGGGGGTGGCGGTCAAGGCGCGGCCCGCCCTCACGCCCCGGCTCTTCCCCGGCGCGGGCGATGCCTCGAGCGGGCTGTTCGACGCGACGTACTTTGATGACATGGTGGCCCGCCCCGCCCGCGAGGGCTGGCTGGGCGCGGCACCGGTGTTGCCGGGTACGGGCCTGTTCATGCCCAACGCCACCGGCGCGGTCAAGAACAAGGGTCTTTTCCGCCGCGAGGTACCGGTGGTTGACTTGGACAAATGTACGGCGTGCCTTGAGTGTGCCATCGCCTGTCCCGACTCGGCGATCCCCAACCAGGCCCATGAGATCACCGACCTGTTGGCCCGGGCCGTCCGGTCGGCGGGTCTCACCGAGGAGCACACCGCGTACCTGCTCACCTTCGTACCCAGCTGGGCCCAGGAAACCCGGCGGACCCTTCTGGAAGACCCGAAGGCGAAGGACTTCGGGGCGGCGGCGCGGGCAGCGGCCGTCATGGTACCGAACCTCGCCGACGCCCCCCTCGACACCATCCTGGCGGAGCTGGCCGCGTTCCCGGTCGCGCGCATCCGGCCGGTCTTCGACCAGATGGAGAAGGTCGGGGCTGGCACGGGTGCCCTGTATTCCGTTGTCATCGACCCGTGGAAGTGCACGGGCTGCCTGCAGTGCGTGGAGGTGTGCGGGCCGGGCGCGTTGACCGTCGCCCCGCAGACCGAGGCACTCGCCGTGCAGATGGAGGCGAAGTTCGCCCGCTTCACGGAGTTGCCGAACACGCCGGCGCGGTTCACGAACGGAGCAGCCAATCCGGGCGGCGACGCCAAACGCGTCCTGATGGACCACGACAACTACTACTCGCTCACCGGCGGGCACGGCGCCTGCCGGGGCTGCGGCGAAGTCACCGCGACCCACCTGGTGACCGCCCTCGCCGAGGCGACGGGCAAGACGAAGCAGACGAAGCAGATCGCCACTCTGGAATCGATGATCTACCAGTTGACAAGCAAACTCGATCGCGCTGAGGGCGAGCGGGCGGAACGGATCACGCGGCTCATCGGCCAGCTGGAGACCGCGCTGTGGAACCTGGAGGCCGGCCCGACCGGCCGGGGCCCGGCCTCGTCGGTCATCGTCAACTCGACCGGCTGCTCGTCGGTGTACTCCTCCACCTTCCCCTTCAACCCGTTCGTCACACCCTGGCTGAACTCGCTCTTCCAGGACGCCCAGGCCTCCGCGGTCGGCGTTTTCGAGGGTCTGTTCTCGCGGTACCTGCCCGAGATCCGGGCCCGGCGGCTCGCGGCCATGGAGTTGGCGGACGCGTACGACCCCGTGGCCGCCAAGCGGCTCGAGACGCTGACGTGGCGGGAGCTCACCGATGACGAGCTGGCCTTGCTGCCAGTCGTCCTGACGATCTCCGGCGACGGGGCGGCCTTCGACATCGGCTTCGGGGCCATCTCGCGCGTCTTGGCTAGTCAAACGCCCATCAAGATGCTCGTGCTCGACACCGGGGTGTACTCCAACACCGGTGGCCAGGCGTCGACGGCGTCGTACACCGGCCAGAACTCGGACCTCGCGCGCTACGGCAAGGCACACCCCGGCAAGCGCGAGAAGCGCAAGGAACTCGGTTTGCTCGCCGCACTGCACCCGGACGTCTTCGTCGCCAACGTCTCGACCGCGATGCACGCCCACTTCCTGGCGGCCGCGGCGCGGATGCTCGCGTACCCCGACGGGTCGGGTCTGCTCCAGGCGTACACACCCTGCGGCTTCGAACAAGGCTTCGGCGACGACCTCAGCAATGCGCGGGCCCGGCTCGCGGTCCGGTCGCGCATGGCGCCGCTGTTCGTGCACGACCCGGCGGCGGGCGCGACGCTCGCCGAGCGGTTGTCGCTCGAGGGCAACCCGGAACTCGACGCGGCGTGGGCCACGCTGAACCTGAAGTACGTGGACGATGACGGCAAGACGAAGGTCATGACGCTGCCGCTGACACCGGCGGAGTTCGCGTACGGCGAGGTCCGGTTCGCGAAACACTTCCACCCGCTCGCCGACGCTGCGCCCAACCCGACCCCGATTGCGGAGTTCGTGGCGCTGGCGCACGCCGACCGGGCCGGACGGACGCCGTACATCGTGGTGGCCGACACCGACAGCAAACTCACGAAAGTGGCGGTGTCAAGCGTGATCGTGGATCTCGTCGACGACCGGCAGAAGAACTGGCAACTGCTGCGCTATCTGGCGGGGCGCGACGCGGATATCGCGGCGCGCGAGGCGGCCCGCGAGATCGCGGAGTTGCAGGCCGAGTTGGCGGATGCCCAGGCCGGTCGCGAGCAGAGCATCGACGACATCGCCCACGCGCTGGCCGGTCTGGCGACCGCGGGCGACCCCCGGACGGTCCCCCTACCGACCTTCGGCACCGGGGCCGCGGCGGGTGCACCCAGGCGGGCAGCCATGGAGACCACCGACCAGGTGGCCCCCCTTCCGACAAGCGCCAACCCGCCGTCCCCGGTCCCGTCAGCCCTCTCAACCACCGGGCTCGGCCCGAAACCCGAGGGGGTGCCGATCTGGCTCGCGGAGGCGGACATGCCGAAATGTACCGACTGCGCGACCTGCTACCAGGAGTTGCCGGCCCTCTTCGAGCAGACCACCATCGTGGTCGACGGGGAGGCCAGAAACGTGTCCCGGATGATTCCGGGCGCGCTGGACACCGTGGCCCTCACCCCCGACCTCCAAGCGGTGATCGAACGGGTCAAGGGGACGTGCGACGCGGAGATCATCCAGTGACCGCCGCCACCGCGTCCAGGGATTACGAACTCGCGGTCCTGGCCCGCCGGCTCGAAGCCGATCCGCGCTCCTTCCGCGACCTCGTCCTGGCGGACAGCCTCGTCGAGATCGCCGCCCAGTTCGCCACCGGTAACGAGTTGACGGCTGACTTCGTCCAGCACCTGTGGCAGATCCTGCTTGACGACGGGGCGCCAGCCGCGGCGCTGATGCGCTTCCTGTGGTTCCTCCCCGTCGCGAAGCAACGTATCTTCTTGCGCGCCGTCGACGCGCACCTGCGCGACCGCTACCCCATGTTCGAGAACCTCTCGAACCAGTGGCCGGCCCAGCAGGGCATGGGCCCGTACATCCGCACCCCCGCGGATCGTAGTACCGACTTTGACCTTGTCAATACGGGTTTCATGGGGTACATGAAGCTCGGCTACAGTCTGCGTGAGGTCGAGTTGTTCGTCTGGCTGGAGGCGCTGCGCGACAAGCAATGTACGGACGCCCCCTGCGAACTGGGCAAGCTCGTCCACGACACCCGCCGCTTCGGCTGCCCCGTCCAGGTCCCGATCCCGAAGATGTTCGAGAAGCTCGGCCTGGGCAAGTTCGACGAGGCTCTCGCGCTGCTCGAAGCCTCCAACCCGCTGCCCGACGTGACCGGCCGGGTCTGCCCGCAGGAGTTGCAGTGCCAGGCCGCCTGCCTGCACCGGCTGCCCATGTCCATCGGCCAGGTGGAATGGTTCCTGCCGGAGTGGGACAAGGCCGCCCACCCAGGCCGCGCGCTGGCCGAGCTCGAGGGTACGCCGGACCCCTGGCTCGTCGCCGACCGGCCCCCCGTCGCCATCGTCGGCTCGGGGCCGTCGGGCCTGATCAACGCGTACTTGCTGGCCCGCGCGGGCTTCCCGGTCACCGTCTTCGAAGCCTTCCACGAGTTCGGCGGCGTCCTGCGCTTCGGCATCCCCGAGTTCCGTCTGCCCAACACCCTGATCGATGACGTCGTGGAGAAGATCCGCGCCCTCGGCGGCCGGTTCGTGACCAACTTCGTCGTCGGCAAGACGGCCACCCTGCAAGACCTCCAGGACGCCGGCTTCGCCCGCATCTTCGTCGGCTCGGGTGCCGGGCTGCCGCAGTTCCTCAACGTACCCGGCGAGCACCTCCTCAACGTCATGAGCGCGAACGAGTTCCTGACCAGGGTCAACCTGATGAAGGCGAACGAAGGTGGGTACGACACGCCGCTGCCGTACGTCATGGGCCGGAAGGTCCTGATCATCGGTGGTGGCAACACCGCCATGGACGCGGCCCGCACCGCGCGGCGGCTCGGCGGCGACGTGACCATCGTCTATCGGCGGACCCGTGCCGAGATGCCCGCCCGCGTGGAGGAACTCGAACACGCGGAGGAGGAGGGCATCAAGCTCAAGCTCCTGCGCTCGCCCATCGAGTTCGTGGGCGACGAGAAGAACTTCGTGACGACCGCCGTACTCGACGTCATGGATCTCGGCGAACCCGATGCCACCGGGCGGCGGCGGCCGGTGTCGACGGGCGGGCGCGAGCGCGTACCGGCCGAGCTCGTCATCATGGCCCTCGGCAACACCGCTAACCCGATCATCCGCGAATCCGAACCCCGGCTGGCGGTGACAGGCAAGGGTGCCATCGTGTTGCGCAAGGGCGTCCAGGAAACCTCGCTCGACGGTGTGTACACCGGTGGCGACGCGGCCCGCGGCGGATCGACGGCCATCATGGCCGCCGGCGACGGGCAATCGGCGGCCCGGCAGATCATCGAGTCGGGCCTGACCGGCGAGATCACCGGCGACGTGGCCAAAGCGCTGGCCTTCACCGAGCGCGCCGCGACCCTGCCGGTCATTCTGGCGCGGCGGGAACTCAGCCCGGGGATCGTGGAGTTCAAGGTCCGCGCCCCGGCCATCGCGGCGGCCGCCCAGGCCGGGCAGTTCGTCCGCGTCCACCCGCGCGACGGCGGGGAACTCATCCCGCTGACACTCGCCAACTGGGACGCCGAGGCCGGTTGGATCATGCTCGTCGTCCAGGCCATGGGCGTGACGTCAATCGAGATCAACAAGCTGCAGGTCGGCGACGCGCTCAAGGGCATCGCCGGACCGCTCGGGCGGCCATCGGCTGTCGAACCCGTCGGCGCGGGGCAGACCGTGGTGTTCACCGCGGGCGGCTTGGGCCTGCCACCGGTGTACCCGATCATGCGCGAGCACCTGAGAAT
This sequence comes from Propionibacteriaceae bacterium, assembly GCA_031254155.1. GTDB lineage: Bacteria > Actinomycetota > Actinomycetes > Propionibacteriales > Propionibacteriaceae > WQYJ01. The sequence continues at coordinate 3,108 of JAIRVA010000281.1, read as the reverse complement.
CGGCAACCACGTGACCCTGATCGCCGGTTTCCGCTCGAAGGAACTCATGTTCTGGACGGACGAGGCTGACTACGTCGGTCGGATCAAGGCGGAGTACGGCGACCAGTTGGACATTGTCTACACGACGAACGACGGCTCGTACGGCATCGAGGGTTTCGTGACCATCCCGCTCAAGGACATGCTCGACGCCGGCCGGCCCATCGCGAAGGTGGTGACCATCGGCCCGCCGCTGATGATGCGGTCGGTCGCCGACCTGACCAGGGGGTACGCCCAGGAGACCGAGGCCAGCCTGAACTCCATCATGGTTGACGCCACGGGGATGTGCGGGGCCTGCATGGTACCGTACAACGTCGACGGCAAACTAGTCCGCAAGCACGCCTGCGTCGACGGACCGGAGTTGGACGCCCACGCCATCGACTGGGACAAGTTCTTGCCCAGGTTCGGCCTGTTCAAAGCCCAGGAGGCCGAGGCCCGGGCGCGGCGGGGGTACTAACACCTCGGCCGAGAGCGCCTATCCGAGCGCATCAAGGAGCTGTGACAGCGGTAGGTCGAAGGCGCGGGCAATGTGCCACCATGATTCCAAGCTGCCCCGCGAGGACGGTGAGTCTGGTCGTCGCGCGCGATGATTGCCTGTTTCGATCGTGACGAGCGTTGCGCGACTGACACCCGACCGATCAGCAAGTTCGTCATACGTCCACCCGCGGTCGGCCCGAAGCTTGCTCAGTCGCAGACGCAGCGACTCGAAGTCAGGAGTTTCACCGACTGAAGCAGGCACCTGTCTATCCCACCGCAAACCGCCACTGGACACAGTATGGCTAGCCATCCTAAAATGTGGCTAGCCATACTACAGGAAAGAGCAGGCTCACCGCATGAACATGAACAGCACCCTTTGGCAAGTCCTTGCCGTAATAGCTGCCATCGGCGTTGGCGCTGCCTTTTATACGACGGGTACCGGCGGTCAGGGATGGAGTGGCGCTTGCGTGTGGGGTGGTGGTGCCTGCCTGGTGGGCTCGTTTTTCGGCATCGCTGGCGATTGGGGTGCAGTCATCAGCCTGGCGGTTGGTTGGGTTGCGGGTGTCCTTCTCTCGCCGTGCGGTAAGTACCACGACCCCCCAGAGCATTTCATTTGGCAGAAGGAAGCCTGCCGCGCGGCGGAGAGTACACGAAAAGGTCACGCGTACTTGGCGGCTCGGAGCTCTCCGAGCCTGCTCCCTCCCACACCGGCTGAGAAACCAAGCGAGGTAACGTATCACACTGAGGACATGTTTCTTTTCGAGGGGAAGGTCACACGGGGAAGCGATGGCAGCGTATACGAGACGACGCCCGACTTCTTTGGGGACGGGTCCACTACTCGGAGGGTTCAGTACCAAAGGTCGAAACCGCTCATACAGTTACGAGTAACCGGCCGGGCGGCGACCCGATAGCGGCAATGTCGTCTACTTCCGGTTAACCATACAATTGCGCGTGCGTGCCGATCAGTTGGTAGACAACCAGTTCGTCACCCACCTGTTCGTACAGTGCCCGGACATCCCCGGTGATGTCGATGCTCAGAAGGTGGTGGAGCGATCCGCTCAACCGGTGGCGGCGCAAGATCGGATCATCGGGGTTGACTAGGGCCAATTCGATGCGTACGTACGCCGCCCGCTGCGTACTCTTCGGTAACCGGGCCAGTTGCTTGACGAAACGCTTGGAGAAACGTACGTTCATTCCGCAGTCTCCACAGCGTCCTTCAGCCACGCCATCGCATCGTCGACCCGCTCGAAGGCCGGTGAGAACTCATCCCACTGGCCAGCTTGGGCCTGGCGGTGCAGCGCGAGCAACTCGGCCTCGACCTCTGGGCGCAGCGGCGGATCCACTCGGAAAGTAATCTCCCCCGCCGCCACGAAGGAGCGAAGAAAGCCAGACACCACCGCGCTCAGCGGCAACCCCAGCTGCTTAGCCAGTGTTTGCGCCTGGTTCTTGAGGTCGGCGTCCACCTTGACGTTCATCACCGTTGTGGTCATAACCACAGTATATACCATGGTTAGATGAGCGGGTCCGTCGGGTTGCGTGGGGTTGTGTGGGTGGTTAGCGTCTGGGGAGGGTAAGCCCCCCGAAGGGCCCCAACGGAGGCGCGTTTTCATGCTTTCGCGGGGATGGGGGTACGGCCGGGACTGGTCGGAGCCGGCCGCCGTCCAGGCCCACGGTGATCCGGGTCCACGGTGACACTGTCCCGGAGGGCCCACCGAGTCGGGCCCCGACATACCTTCGCACCCGTGGTCTGTTACGGCGAGTGACGGGTACGCGTGCGAAACCATGTCGCCCGCCCCGCCGATTTCCCCGACATGGCTTCACACCTGCCACCGGGCCCCGCCGAAACAGCGCACGGGTGCGAAACCATGTCACCCATCCACGGGACCGGCACCACCCAGACCCCACCACCGGGGCGACAATTGTGGAGCAGCGCCCGTGACCGGCCCCAACCCACACCCCGCCGTGCCACTGGCCCCCGTACCCCGGCCACGCAACAGCACTGAACCCACCAGCCCGCACATCCCACGCGGGTCACCAGCCCCACACAGAAACCCACCCACACACGACCCCGAAGAGCCATCATCAAAAACGGGACTTTCACGCAGGTAACAACGATCACTAACCTAGGGAAGTGCTGATTTATGCTGTGTCGTCAGCCGGGCGTCAGGCGGGCGAGCGAAGCGAGGGTGAGATACGCCTACCACATGTTGTACATGGACTGGACGTCCATCGCAACATGTGGGAGGCGTAGATCGCCCGTCCTGACGTTCGGATGGCGGCACATGGAAAATCAGTGGTTCCCTAGACTCTTCGAGGTGGCCAGGCACCTGCGAGGCGAGTGGGACGCCTATTCATCTGCCCTTGCCGGGGACATTAACTCCGCGGCAAGAAGGCGGCACCGGGACAGTGACTCGGCATCGAGCCGCCCGATGGTCCGGGCGAGCCACGAGGTCCGAATCGCCCCCAGCTTGTCGACCTGAAGCCAACACAGCCGGTCCAGGCCGTTGGCGGTAGTCGGCCGCACGGCGATCCGATAGTGGGTGCTCGCGTTATCCTGGCTTGTGAAGGGGACGACTATGGTCGACTCGCCAGTCT
>JAIRVA010000257.1 GCA_031254155.1 Propionibacteriaceae bacterium | reverse complement strand
GGTCACGGACGCTCCCGGTACGCTCACCGGGCAGATCCCCCTCGGCGTTCCCGTCCGTACGCTGGTCGGTACCCTGCCCGGCGACTGTCCCATGACGACGGGCCGCTTGCCGGGTCGACCAGGCGAGGCGGTGGCAGGCCGCCAAGCCGCGGGCACGCTGGGTCTTGTCGACGGGGCCGGGCCGGTGACCACCGCCGGACGCCACGCCGGTGTTGTCGGTGTCGTGGACCTGACCGGCGTCCTGACCCGCTTCAACGACACCGTCCTCGTCACCGCCGCCCCCGACAACGCCGGGCCGCTGCGCTACATCTACCTCGTCGCCGACAACGCCACGGATGTCCCCGCGATCGCGGACCTGGTCGCCGCTGCGGTCTGGGTGGACCAGCCGAGCCAGATGACCGTCGAGACCTCGGAGGCCATCCTCGCTCTTCAGCGCGTGATTTCCGGGCAGCTCGGTGCCTCTTCGCGCCAGCTCATGGCCGCGGTCATGGGGGTCGGCGTCGCCGTGGTCGCCGCCACCATGTTCGCTATCGTCGGCTCCAAACGCCGGGATTTCGGCCGGCGGCGCGCGCTCGGCGCCTCCCGCTCCGCCATCGTCACCCTCGTCCTCATCCAGGCCGGTCTCACCGCTGTTGCGGGCACCATCGTTGGCAGCGGTCTCGGTCTTCTCGCCGTCCGCCTCACCAGCGGCATCCTGCCCACCCTCCAGTTCACTGCTGGCTTCGTCATTTTGGCCATTCTCGCCGCCACCGCCGGGGCCGTACCCCCAGCCATCGTCGCCTCACGGCGCGACCCCGTCAGAGAACTCCGGGTCCCGTAGCTAGCGCGTGGTGGTGGGCGCGAATGGTTCGTGACGTACCTTCGCTGAGCCACGTGCCCGCTCCAGTGCCCGGATCGCCGGGGCGGATCCCGTCAAAATCCCGCAAACTGGCGCGACGCCGGCAAACTGACCACGAGACGGGTGGAGAACAACCGGTCTACGCGGCGGGTTTCCGCGTGGCCCGGTAATAGCGGATGAGGGACTGGGTGGACGCATCCTGGGCCGCGAGGGCGGCGTCATCCCCGGCGATCGCGGGGGTGATCTCCAACGCCAGTTTCTTGCCCAGTTCCACGCCCCACTGGTCGAAGGAGTCGATGCCCCAGATGACGCCCTGGGTGAAGGTGATGTGCTCGTACAACGCGATCAACTGCCCGACCACCGACGGGGTCAGCGCCGGGGCCATGATGGAGGTCGAGGGCCGGTTGCCGGGGAAGATGCGGTGGGGGACGATGGCCGGCGGGGTGTCCTCCGCCCGGACCGCCGCCTCGCTCTTGCCGAAAGCCAGGGCCTTGGTCTGCGCGAAGAAGTTGGCGAGGAACAGCTCGTGGACGTCCTGGTCGCCGTCCTTCAGGGCGTGGGCCGGGTTGGCGACAGCGATGAAGTCGGCCGGGACGATCTGGGTCCCCTGGTGCAGGAGTTGGTAGAAGGCGTGTTGCCCGTTCGTACCCGGCTCGCCCCAGAACACCTCACCCGTGTCGGTGCGTACGGGTGTGCCGTCAAGCCGGACGCGCTTGCCGTTGGACTCCATGGTGAGTTGTTGGAGGTACGCCGCGAAGCGGTGCAGGTACTGGGCGTACGGCAGTACGGCGTGGCTCGCGTACCCCAGGAAATCACGGTACCAGACGCCCAGCAGGCCCATGAGGACGGGGACGTTCCGGCTGAGCGGCTCCTCGCAGAAGTGCTTGTCGACGAGGTGGAAGCCGCCGAGGAAGTCCCCGAACGTCTCGGGACCGAGCGCGACGGCGAGGATCGTACCAACGGCCGAATCGACCGAGTACCGCCCGCCGACCCAGTCCCAGAAGCCGAACGCGTTCACGGGGTCGATCCCGAAGGCCTCGACCTTGTCCAGAGCGGTGGACACGGCGACGAAGTGCTTGGAGACCGCGCCGGCCCGGCTGGCCTCCGAGTTTCCGATGGCGCCCTTGGCCGTGAGCCCGTCCCACAGCCACGCCCGGGCGAGCCGGGCGTTCGTCAGGGTCTCCAGCGTGGTGAACGTCTTCGACACGACGATGAACAGCGTCGTCTCGGGGTCGAGCCCGCGGGTCTTCTCGGCCAGATCGGCCGGGTCGATGTTGGAGACGAAGCGGCACTCCAAACCCTCCTTGACATAGGGTTTCAGGGCTTCGTACACCATCGCCGGACCGAGGTCGGAACCGCCGATCCCGATGTTCACGAGGGTCCGGATGGGCCGTCCCGTCGCCCCGACCCACTTGCCCGACCGGACCCGGTTCGCAAAGGCGTAGACCTCGTCGAGAACCGCGTGGACCTGGGCGACGACGTCGACGCCCTTGACAACGAGCCGGTCGCCCCGCGGCCGGCGCAACGCGGTGTGCAACACGGAGCGGTTCTCGGTGACGTTGATCCGTTCGCCGGCGAACATGGCGTCGCGGCGTCCGGTCACGTCGACCTGGGAGGCGAGATCGATCAGCGCGCTCATGACCGGGGGCGTGGTAAGGTTTTTAGACAGGTCCACCTGGAGATCGCCGAGCGAGAAGGTCATGGACGCGACGCGATTCGTGTCGGTCGCGAACCAGCCTGCGAGGTCGGGGTCGAATGTGCGGCTCAGGTCAGTCAGACGGCTCCACGCGGTCGTTGCGGTGGCATCGATGATGTTCATAGGCCTACCCTAGTAGGTTTTTGTAGCGACGGTGCCAGGACACGTTGGCTGACGGTACGAAAGGCTCTCGTCGGGGCGGAGTCTTGACGGAACATGGTAGCGGCCCGTTCGGGGTTCGATGGAAGAGTACGAAAGGGCGTTCTAGTGCGAAAAGTCGTTGGGCCCGGCTTCGTCATGCTGGCGATGTGGGCGTTCATGACGTTCGGCCTCGTGACCGCGTCCGCCGAACCGTCGACCAACCTGCAAGTCACTGCGAACGCGAGCGTCACCGACTCGTCCCTCACCGTCGCCGGTTCTGTCCGGACTTTCGGCGGCCAGGGCATCAGCGGGCTGCCGCTCACTGTCGCGCTCAACGATGCGGCCGTGGGTACGACGGTGACGGGTCCCGACGGGTCGTACTCGTACAGCGGGAGCCGCCCCCAGCCGTCCTCGTACGTCGTCCGGGTGTCGTGGGCCGGCGACTCGCGGTACGCCGCGAAGGCCGGTGTGACGCAGATCACGGTCAACCCGGCGAGCAAGGCCGCGACCTCACTCACACTGACGCTTGATCCGCCCGAGGCCGAACCCGGCGCGTCCGTCGGGATCTCGGGACAACTCCTGTCGGGCGGCGCGCCGCTCGGATCGGCTCTGGTCAGTCTGGCCGCGGACCAGGGTGACATTGACGCCATGGCGGTGACGGCCGTGGACGGGACGTTCTCTGCGATGGTCGTCCTGCCCGAGGGCCAGGTCCCGGCGCAGTACACAGTCACGGCGACGTACGCCGGCGACGATGTGTACGAGGCCAGCAAGGGCCAGGCCGTGGGGACCATCACGACCCCGCCGACGCCGGCCGAGACGCCTCCCGCGGCGGCCGACCCGGTACCGACGCCGGCCGCGACGCCCACTACCACGGCCACTCCCACCCCCGCGATCGCCGCCGCCCGCCCGGCCGGGACCTCGGCGAGCATGGAGATCGTCCGGGTCGCCTTCTTCACCGTTGCCATCGTGGCGGCCGGTGCGCTGCTGATCCTCGCCATCATCTCCAACGCCCGCAAGCGGCTCGCCCGCGGCGAACGCCGCGGCTTCGGCACAGACTTCGGCAAACCCCTGCGGTAGCGGGACCACGGGACGGCGGTAGAGTTGCCCCATGGAAACACGCATTTTTGGACACACCGGTCGTACGGTGAGCGTCATCGGGGTCGGTACCTGGCAGTTCGGGGGCGACTGGGGCAATGTCTCGGACGCGCAGGCCCTGGATACCCTGGCGGCCGCCGTCGACGCGGGTGTGACCCTGATCGACACGGCGGACGTCTACGGCGACGGGCACTCGGAGCAACTCATCGGGGCCTTCCTCGCCTCCATCGGCGGCCCGGAAATCTACGGTCTCACGGTCATCACCAAGATGGGCCGCCGCGCGGACCCGCACGTACCGGGCGCGTACACGTACCCCAACTTCCGTGCCTGGCTGGACCGCTCGCGCGCCAACCTGCGGCTGGACACGCTCCCGCTGGTCCAACTGCACTGCCCGCCGACGCCGGTCTACAGTGACGACGCGGTGTACGACGCGCTGGACCGGCTGGTCGAGGAGCAGGTGATCGCGGCGTACGGGGTGTCGGTCGAGACCTGCGCGGAGGCGCTGACGGCCCTCGAACACCCAGGCGTGACCTCGGTCCAGATCATCTGCAACGTCCTGCGCCGGAAGCCGCTGGAGCGGGTCCTTCCCGTGGCGAAGGCGAAGGGCGTGGCGGTCATCGCCCGCGTACCGCTCGCGTCGGGCCTTCTCACTGGCAAGTTCACCGAGTCGACGACGTTCGCCGCCGAGGACCACCGGACGTACAACCGGCACGGCGAGGCGTTCGATGTCGGTGAGACTTTCGCCGGGGTACCGTACGAGCAAGGTGTCGCGGCCGGCCGCGAACTCGTCCGCATCGCCGCCGAACTCCCCGGCCAGCCGACGCCGGCCGAGGTGGCGCTGCGCTGGCTGATCGACCAGGACGGCCTCACCGCGGTCATTCCGGGCGCCTCGCGGCCCGAGCAGGCCCGGGCGAACGCCCACGCCGCCGCGCTCGACCCGCTGCCGGAAGAGACTCTCGCCGAGCTGGAGGCGGTGTACCTCCGGTACGCGGCGCCCTACGTGGCCGACAGGTGGTAACCTAACTTGTGGGGAAACTATTGATCGGCCAGGCCCGCGTGCGGGCTCGTGGTGGTTCAGTGTTCCCCGGGTTTTGTGAACGGGGCGTCGGACCGGTCGCCCGACGGTAGAGACGGGGACTTATGGTCGTTGTGTGCATTGTGCTGGGCGTGGCGCTCGTCGTCGCCCTGGTGTGGCTCGTACTGCTGCGTCTTGACGTTCAGCGTCTGGCCTGGCACCTCGACGGGCTGGCTCGCACCGATCTGGACCAGGGTCTCACGGCCCGGACGTACGCGCCCGGGATGGCCGGGCTCACCCGCGGTGTCACGGCGGTCGTGGAGCGTTGTCGGCGCGACACCCGCGAGCAGGCGCAGGCCGAAGCTGAGCTGCGACGTACCCTCACCGCTGTCTCCCAAGACTTGCGGACGCCGCTGGCGTCAGCCCAGGCGCACATCCAGCAGCTGGCGAACGAGCACCCCGATGGGCAATCCCGGCTCTTGATGGTCCGGGAACGCCTGGCGACCGTGGCCTTGCTGGTTGGCAATCTCACCGAGTTCTCGCGTTTGCGGGAGGGTACGACGGCGGTCGCCCGCGACAAGGTGGACGTCTGCGAGGTCCTGCGCGGCGCGCTGGCCGTCAGCCAGCCCGAGATCGTGGCGCGGGGTCTCACCGTCGTGGCCGACATCCCGGACGAACCAGCCTTGTGCTACGGCGACCGGGACCAGGTCGACCGGGTCGTCCAGAACCTGCTCCGGAACGCGATCGAGCGCGGCCGGGAGTACGTGGGGATACGGGTGGACGGTACGGCGATCGAGATCGCCAACAAGGCCGACAACCTGCGGGCGCTGGACACTAAACGAATGTTTGATTACGCCCCGACCGCGGATGCGCACGCCGCCCAGGGTACGGGTATGGGCCTCGCCATCGCGAAAGCCCTGGTCAGCAACATGAGCGGCCTGATCGCGGCCACCGTCGCCGGTGAGCCCGGCGCGGAGTGGCTGATCATCCGGGTGACCCTGCCCCCGGTCACCACCGACGACCGGGGCGCCGAGCGGCGACGCCGGGCCGCCGCCGAGGGAGCGCTGTCGGCCAGTTCCCTCGCCATCGCCGGTTGGGGATAAACCGACTGTCCCCCGTCCCCGACCTCCCCGTCCCCTCCCCTCCCCTCCCCTACCCTCCCCTTTCCCGCGAAAGCGTGAATACGCGCCAGACACCGCCTGGTAGGTGACCGTTTTTATGCTAACGCGGAGCGGAGTGGCCGCGGCGGGCCGGTTGTGTGGGATTGCGGTACGATCTCGGCCGTACGCCCTCCCCGTGCACTCCGTCCTCTTCTCCCTGGTGGCCGCACAAGTGCTCAAACCCGTCGGTCTCCCG
>JAIRVA010000218.1 GCA_031254155.1 Propionibacteriaceae bacterium | reverse complement strand
GGGTCAGATGCCAGAACCGCCGCAACCACACCAGCGCGAAAATAGCCGCCCCCAGGGCGGCGATGGCGCCCACGCCGATGGCCCACCGCGTACCCACCGCCTCCGACAGCCAGCCGATGACCGGCGAGCCGATGGGGGTCGCACCCTGGAACACCAGCATGTACAGTGCCACGACCCGCCCGCGCATCGCCGGCTCGGTGGTGATCTGGATGGTCGAGTTGGCCGCCGTCATCAGCGTCAACGTACACAACCCCACGAAGATCCCCGCCAGCCCGAACGTGAGGTACGTCGGCATGACCGCCGACACCGCCGACGCCACGGCGAAACCCAGGGTTGCCCCGATGATGAGCCGCAGCCGCGGATGGGTCCGCCGGGCCGCCAGCAGCGCCCCGATGAGTGCGCCGACGCCAAACATCGAACTCAGGAGCCCGAACTGGCCGGCCGGTCGGTCGAAGACCTGGGTCGCCATCATGGACGTGGTCAACTGGCCGTTGAAGCCCAGGCACGACACCACGCCGATGACGATGAGGATCAGCCAGATCTCGGGGTGGTGGCGGATGTACGCGACGGCCGCGCGGATCTGGCGTTTCTCCTTGGCAGCGTGGGCGACGACGTGCAACTCAGAGTGTCGCATCGCGAGCAGCCCGGCGATGGTCGCGGCGAACGTCACCCCGTTGATCACGAACGCCCACCCCGTACCGAACGCCTGGATCAGGAACCCGGCCAACGCCGGGCCGATCAGCCGCGACGAGTTGAAGGACGCCGAGTTGAGGCCGATGGCGTTGGGGAGAGATTCCAGCGGTACCATCTCCGCCACGAAAGTCTGCCGCACCGGTGCGTCAATCGCCGTCACACAGCCCAGCAGGAACGCGAAAACGTAGACAAACCACAGGGTGACGTGACCCGTGAGGACGAGGACGCCGAGGCTGAACGCCAGCACGGCCTGCCCGGCCTGGGTACATAGCAACAAGCGCCGACGCGGCAGCCGGTCCGCCAACACCCCCGCCCACGCGGACAGGAACAGAACGGGTGCGAACTGCAGCGCCGTCACAATGCCGGCGGCGAGACCCGAGTTGCTGGTCAGTTCGCGCAGAACCAACCAGTCCTGGGCGATCCGCTGGATCCAGGTCCCCAGGTTTGACACCAGGGCCCCGAAAAACCACAACCGATAATTGCGGATGACCAGCGACGCAAACGTCTGACCAATCGCTCGAGATAGTCGCCGCCAGTTTGTCAGCTCTCGACCTCGACGATCTTCGCGCCCTCAGCCGCCCGCTGGACCGCCTCGCAGCCCTTCAGAGCCGACGACTTCGTCTCGTACGCCTCGCCGACAGCGACCACCTGCTGGTTCCCGGCCTTCAGCCGGAACCGGAACTTCCCCGCCTTGTCCTCGTACACCTCAAACGTGCCAGCCATGTCTGTCCTTTCTGACTCGTCAGCCCCCTCGTGAACTGATCTCGTTGTAGTCTACGCCGTACGCCGGGCGGCCGCCGAGGCTTGGGCAACGATGAAGTCTGGTGCGACGAAACCGGCTTCGGCGTACGCGGCGCGAACGGCGGCCTGCGTGGCCCCCAGCGCCCCCGTGAAGACCAGGGCGATGGCCGAACCACCAAACCCGCCCCCGGTCATGCGGGCCCCCAGGGCCCCGGCTTCCAGGGACGCCACCACGGCGAGGTCCAACTCGGGGCAGGAGATCTCGTAATCGTCCCGCATGGAGGCATGGGAGTCGACGAACAACCGGCCCAACTCGGTGAAGTCGTCCGCGGCCATCGCCTGGATGGCCAGCCGGACGCGCTCGGTTTCGGTCACGACGTGCTGGACGCGGCGCCGCAGACGGTCGTTCGCGAGCCGGGGCAGTACGGCGGGGAGGTCCGCCGGGGTGAGCTCGCGCAGGGTGGCGAGCCCCAGGGCGGCGCAGGCCGCCTCGCAGTCGGCCCGGCGGGCGCCGTACTCCCCCGTACTGTGCGAATGCTCCGCCCGCGTGTCGATGACCAGCAGGGCGAGACCGCGCTCGGCCAGGCGGAAGGGCACGTGGCGGACGGAGGCATCGGCGCAGTCAAGACCCAGCGCGTACCCCGCGCGGGACCGCAGCGCCGCCGCCTGGTCCATGCCGCCGGTCGGGGCGCCGGCGATGTGGTTCTCGGCCCGCTGGCAGAGCGCGGCCAGGCTGGCGCGGGCCTCGTCGCCCGCCAGCAGGCCCAGATCGAACAGGTCGGAGGCAGCCGCCCCCAGCGCCCCCTCGATCGCGGCGGAACTGGAGAGCCCGGAGCCGACCGGGACATCGGAGGCGAACGCCGCGTCCAACCCGCCCACCGCGTGGCCGGCCTCGGCGAGGGCCCAGAGCACACCGGCCGGGTAGCGTTCCCAACCCGCCGGGTGACCGGGGGCGATGTCGGCGAGCGCGACGGGATCGCCGACGGGCATGCCGTCGGACACGCAGCACACCAGCCCGTCGGCGCGGGGCCGGGCGGCGACGTACGTCCGCTGCGGCAGGGCGATGGGCAGGACCAGGCCCGCGTTGTAGTCGGTGTGCTCCCCGATCAGGTTCACCCGGCCGGGTGCCTCCCAGACGCCGACGGGTTCGCCGCCGAAAT
>JAIRVA010000216.1 GCA_031254155.1 Propionibacteriaceae bacterium | reverse complement strand
CGCCGTCGCCAGTCTCGGCTCCGGCCTCGTCTCCGTCCTCAACCTCGGCACCAGTCCCGGTCCCGTCGCCGGTCTCGGCACCCGCCCCGGCGCCCGTGTCCGGCAGACCCGCCCCGCCGGTCCCGAGCAGACCCGCCACATCGATCCCGGGGATGCTCTCCCCGCCCAGGAGGGGAACAGTCGTACACGCGTCGACGATTTTGCGGGCCTGCCACAACTCGGCTTCACCGGTGACGACTTTCGCCCAGCACCGGGGCAACCGGTCCTCCAACCGGAGGATGTCCCCGACGAGCCGTTCCGCCGCACCCACCGACGTTTTCAACGCGACCGCGATCTCCGACGTCAAATCCTCCGCGAACACGCCCCCCTGAATAGCCTGGGCCCGCAACGTGTCACACCGTTCCGGCAAAGGCAGTTCTTCTGGCCACCGGGACGCGTCGACCGCCCGGGCCAACAGGCCGGCGGAGCGGGCCTCCAGCACAGCCATATGCTGGCGGAGTTCAATCCACTCCTCCAACGGCTGCCGGGCCTCGGCCCGCCACTCCTCAACACTGTTGTACATACGTACGATTCTATCATCACGAAATCTACTAGGTCAAGCCCCGACACCACTTATCCACACCCCAAAACCGACATTCTTTTTCCTGTGGACAACCCCCTCAGTTTGCTCACTTCCCGAAAACAATCACCACGAATGATAGTCAGTCCCACGACATTCCGTCCGTCCGGTCGAGGTTGGCGTGGCGGAAACTGCTGGCCTGTGACAACCCGGGACAGCCGCTCCCGCCGCCAGTTTGAGCGCCAAAATCCAGCATTCTGCGCTCAGTCTGCCCGCATACGGATGCCCGCCAGTTTGCGGGAACTTACCACCGTACGCCGCAGCCTGCCCATTGCTCAGGCCTGCCCATTGCGGCCTGCCCATTTCAGGCGCCTGGCCCGGCGAACCATGGAGCTGTGGTCTCATCTTGACCGGTCGGCCAAGTCCGATCCGGTGGTCGCAGAGCTGGGACGCGCCCTCTTTCCGGCGCCCCTGGTCGCGGCGCTCACCGAAGCGGGCGGCATTCTGCCGGTCCATTTGCTGATCGTGCCCGGCCCGTACCTGTGGAACCTGCCCTGGTCGGGGCTGGTGGTCGCGGACGATCACCGACTGGTCAGTCTGGCGCGGGTCTCGCTAACGCCATCGCTGACCGGGCTAGCGACCCGTTCGCCGAGTGGGCGAACGGCGGTGAACGCCTGGATCCCGCCGGCCGGACCGGGGTTCGTCAAGGGTGCCGATCTGCTCCGGCTCGATCTGCCCGAGATCATGGTGATCGGCGCCTGCTGGTCGTCACGGGTCGATTCGGTCTCCGAACCGTACGCCCTGCCGCTGATCGCCCATGCCCGTGGTGCCCACGACATCATCGGCGGCATCTACCCCTTGCCCGACTCCCACCCTTTCCCCACCGCCCGCCTGCTCACCCAACTGTACCCAGCCCTCCTCGGCACCGATCCCGCGACGGCGCTGTGGCTGGCCCAGCACGAGGCCGCAATGGCCGACGCCGCGCCCCACACGTGGGCCGGGGTCATCCACACAACGGTGACGCTCACGGGCGACCACTCATGACACGGGGAAGCTCCGGATGGGCAGCCCCGATTTCGTGATGACACGGTACTCGATCTGGTCAACTGTCCAGCGATTGCCGTTTTTGAGAAAAATCTTGTCCCCGACGAACTGTGGGGAGTCAGCGGCGGAGTCCGTCACCTCGTGAAACGTACCGTCAGCGGGGTTGTAGCACTGCAATCTCCGGCCATGGTCTCGGTCCTGGAAGTAAACCAGTCCCTGATCGGCGATGACATGCGCGACATCGTGTCGGGTGATGATTGTGGACTTGTGCAGGGGTGTGTCGTCGGCGGAGTCGTGGGAAAACACGCGCCGTCTGGTCAGATGGGCACACTGGAAATCCTGCTCGGCGTAGTCCGCGTCGCCCTCGCAGAAGTACAGGTAATCCCCCGCCAAGGTCAGGTTCAGCGCTCGGCCGATGCCGTCTTGGTAGTTCCCGCCGTCGAGGTCGCACCGGCGGAGAGCGGGATCGGGAGGATCAATCGTGAAAAAGATCCCCTCCTCCGTCACCAGAACCTCGTCAACCTCAGACCAACTGCCACCCTTGAACAAAACGCTTTCATTTTTCCCGCTCAGGTCGGTTTTCATCAGATGTATGTCCTGGCGAAAATAGAGGCCGTCCGGCAGGACGTAGACAAACTTCCGACCTGGCCCGAGTAGCCGCTCGGGCACCGCACCGGGCGCGAGCCCCATCCGGCAAAACCCGGCCTCCGTCCGGAACCATAGGCATTCCATCGCAACTGAGATGTTGGTCACCGGAGTGTCCAGAAGTTTCTCGCCGTTGTCAAAATTCTCATCGAACCGGTACAGCCGCCATCCATCCGACGGGTTGGCCATGTACGTCTGCCCGTCGGCGTACACCGCGTTGCCCCCGTACATGATGTTGTTGTTACAGAACACCATGACATCCCCCTCCGTGCCAATCCTATAACATGAAGCCCCATTAACCGGGCGCCGGGTGCGGACGCCGGCCCCTCGCACCTGCCCCTTGTCTGCAGTTTTCGGGTACCTGGCCCTGCATCTCGCGCCCCGCCGACGCCTGAGCCAAGGGGCCTGTCCCCGTGGTACCCCAGGCCAGGAAGCCCGGAGACTTCACCGAAGCAGAGGCACGCACCATCAGCGAGAACAATTGTCTTGCAGGGAAACAGACAGGTAGACTCGTGGTACCAAAAATCCGCCATGGGCGAACGACAGGAGATGAGCCCGTGTTTTATGAGGTTTGTGTGTACGAGGCGAAGGTCGACCGCCAGGAGGAGATTGAGGCGCTCATGCGTGAGGTTGCCGAGTTCTACCGGGCCCAACCTGGCGTGATCGATGTGAAGTACATCAAACGTACCCACCGCCAAGAAGACTTCCAGGCGGTGAAGGACGGCAAGCTGCCCATCCGGCTGACCCGCTTTGTCGGGAAGGTCACCTACGTCCTCTTCTGGACCCTGGAGAGCGAGCAGGTGCACGCCGACCTGTGCAAACCCGCGCTCGACAGGTTCTACAAGCGGTGGAACCGCTGCCTGACCACCATGCCCAAGATCATCCTCGGTGAAGCGGTGGTGGCGTAAACCGTTCGTTCAGTCCGCCGCGACCAGGTGGTGGTCGGCCCGGTGATCGAGGTCACGGCGCATACAGACCACCGCTCGGCAGCGGCAGGTGCGGCGTCCCACTGGCGTTCACCCACTGTGGCCGGGCCTCTGCGCCTGCGTCTGTACCCCACTTCGCGCCCCGCCAGCCCAGCGCGCGCTACACCCCGGCGCAAGCCCGCCACCCGGCGGGGATGGCGGGCTTGCGCAGACCAACCGCTTCAGGACCAGCGCCGCAGGATCAGTGGCATGACCCCGGCTGTCCCCAGCCCCGCCAAAGCGCGGTCGGTCGTCCCGGCCGCCACCCCGCCCGTGGGGGCGTGGATGGGTGGCCGAGAGACTCCGATGTAGGTCGTCGTCCGGCAGGTGAGTTCCGTACCATCACCGCAGGTCGCGACCACGTCCGGGTGGCCGGGGTCGACCCCGGTACCGGTCACCCGGTTGACCAGGGTACCCGTGGCCCCAGGGTTCACCCGGACCTGGTACGTGACGGTCACCGTCTCGCCGACCGCCAGCGGACCGGTCCAACTCAGCGTGTCGCCCGTCCGGACCGGGCTGGCGGTGGGACGGCCATCCGCCGTCGCCCTGGGCGAGTCCTCCACCAGGGTGGCCTGCGGGAGCACGCCGGTCAGGTCGTCGGTCAGGGTGACCGGGTCGAGCGCGACGTTCCCGGTGTTGCGTCCGGTCAGGGTGTACGTCACCACGGTACCCGGCGTCACGGACGAACCCGAGGGCGGGTCGGCCACCTTCGTGATCTGGACCCCCGGGAACCCGGGGATCAGCGTCGACGTACAGCCCGGGTCACCCAGGCCGCAACCCGGCGGCGTGATGACCTGGCCGGGGTTCGTCGGATCGGTCCCCAGCGCCGACACCTGGTTCACCAGCTTGTCGGTGGGCGTGAGGTCGTCCCGGGTCGTCACCTGATAGGTCACGACGACCGTCTGGCCGGCCGGGAGTCCGCCCGACCACGTCAGCGTCGTCCCGCTCAGTGTGGGCGCGGCCACCGCCGTACCCGCCCGCGTCGCCGCGAGCGATCCCTCCACCAGCCTGGCGTGGGCCAGAACGCCGTCCAGGTGGTCGGTCAGGGTCACCGGGTCAAGATCGACATTGCCCGTGTTAACCGCCGTCAGGGTGTACGTCACCGTCTGACCGGGTCGTACCACCGCACCCGAGGCCGGATCGGAGACCTTCGTCACCGTGAACCGGGGATCGGCACCGGTCAGACTCGTCGTACACCCGGCGTCCCCGCCCGGCTGGCAGTCCGGCGGCACGACCGGGAGGTCCGGGCGGTGCGGGTCCACGCCCGCGCCCGTCACCGCGTTGACCAGCGTGTCGCCCGGCGCCAGGTCGCCGTCGATGACCACCTCATAGGTCACCACGACCGTCTCCCCCGCGGGTACGGGGCCCCGCCAGGTCAGCACCGGGCCCGTCAGCGACGGCGGCGCCACCGGCGTACCGTCAATCGCCGCGCGCAGCGAACCCACGCTCAGGCCCCCGTGCGCGAGCACGTCGGCCAGATCATCGGTCAAGGTCACCGGGTCGAGGTCGACGTTGCCCGTGTTGTGCCCAGTCAGGGTGTAGGTCACCGTCTGACCGGGGTGGACCAGCGAGCCCGAGGGAGGATCCGAGACCTTGGTCACGCTCAAGCCGGGCCGGTCCGGCTGCAAAACTGACTGGCACCGGTCCGGCTCTCCCGTCCCGCAGTCGGGCGGGAGTACGGGGCGGTCCGGATGGCCCGGATCGACACCCACCCCGGTCACCCGGTTCACCAACGCATCCGCCGCGCCGAGGCCCGGCCGGACCTTGACCTGATAGGTCAGCGTCACCGTCGCCCCGGGCGCCAACGGGCCGGACCAGGCGAGCCCCGTACCCACCACCTCGGGTGCCGCCACCGGCTGCCCGTCAACCGTCGCCACGACCGAACCCGCCACCAAATCAGCGTGGGCCAGCACCCCGGCCAGGTCATCACTCAACGTGGCCGGCGCCAGGCCGACGTTACCCGTGTTCTGACCCGTCACCGTGTATGTCACCACCTGGCCCGGCTGGACAAACCCACCGGACGGAGGATCGGAGACCTTCGTCACCGCGAACCCCGGTACCCCGGGAGTCAACACGGACGTACAGGCCACCCCACCCGGCCCGCAGTCCGGCGTGACCTCCCGGCCGGGGTCGGCCGGGTCGGTCGCCACCGCCGACACCGCGTTGCGGATCAGGTTGGTGGGCGCGAGGTCGTCCGCCAGCTTGACCGCGTAGGTCACCTGGAGGGTCCGCCCGGCCGGCAGTTCGCCCGACCAGGTGAGCCTCGTACCGCTCACGACCGGGGCGGCCGCCGGCTGGCCGTCGATCTGCGCCGCGACCGTGTCCGTCAGCAGGCTGGCCTTGTCCAGGACCCCGCTGAGGTCGTCGGCCAGCGTGACCGGGTTCAGCCCCACATCCCCAGTGTTCGCCGCGAGCAGGGTGTACACCACCGTCTGGCCGCCGCGGACCGTCGCGCCCGACTCGGGCGCCGATGTCTTCGTCACCTCGAACCGGGGGTCGGCCGCGGTGAGAACGGAGTTACACCCGTCGTCCGTGCCCGGCACACAGGCCGGCGGCGTGACCGGCCGGTTGTCCGGCCCGATCCCTTCGGCCGCGACCACGTTGACCAGGCGGTCACCGGGCCTAAGGTCGGGGACAGTCGTCACCGCGTAGGTCACGACCACCGTCTGGCCCGCCCGGAGCGCACCTTCCCAGGTGAGCGTCGTCCCGGTGACGCCCGGCGCCGGGGCCGGAGCCCCGTCCACCGTCGCCCGCAGCGAGGCGGGATCAAGACTGGCGTGGGCCAACACGCCCGCGAGGTCGTCGGTCACGGTCACCGGGTCCAGGTCGGTCGTGCCCGAGTTCGTCCCCGTCAGGGTGTACGTCACCGTCTGGCCGGCCCGGACCAGCGACCCCGTTACCGGATCCGACGTCTTCACCACCCGCAACCCCGGCAGGTCGGGGCGCAGGACGGAGACGCAGTCGCGCCGGTCGTCCGGGGTACAGTTCGCCGGGCCGAGCGGCCGGTCCGGGTGCGCCGGATCGACCCCGGCCCCGGACACCGCGTTCACGAGCTGGTCGGCCACGGTCAGGGTGTCTCCCACCTTGACCTGGTAGGTCACCAGCACCGTCTGCTCCGCGGGCAGCGGGCCCGACCAGGTGAGCGTGGTACCGCTGAGCGACGGCGCTGCCACCGGTTGGCCGGCGATAGTGGCCCCCGCCGAGCCGGTCACGTACGTCGCGTGGGCCAGGACCCCGCTGAGATCATCGGTCAGTGCCACGGACTCGAGGCCGGTGTGGCCCGTGTTCGTCCCGGTGAGGGTGTACGTCACCACCTGGCCGGGCGTCACGAACGAACCTGACTTCGGGTCCGAGGTCTTCGCGAGGGTGAACCCCGGTGTGGTCGGGGTGAGGGTCGAGGTACAACCCGCGTCGCCGGGCCCGCACGCCGGCGGTACGACCGGGTGGTCCGGCGTACCCGGATCGATACCGGTCCCGCTGACGTGGTTGACGAGGCGGTCGACCGGCCGGAGCCCGGCCTTGACGCTCGCCTGGAAGGTCACCGTCACGGTCTGCCCGGCCGCGAGCGGGCCGGACCAGGTCAGCGCGGTCTCGCCCAGGACGGGAGCGGGAGCGGGCGCGCCGTCGATGGTGGCCGTCACCGAGCCCGGGTCGACCGTGGCGTACGGCAACACCCCGGCCAGGTTGTCCGTCAGGGTGGCCGGCGCGAGATCCACGTTGCCGGTGTTGCGACCGGTCAGGGTGTAGGTGATGGTCTGGCCCGGCGTGACGTACCCCCCGGAGGCCGGGTCCGACACCTTGGTCACGCTGAGACCCGGGAGGGCCGGGGTGAGGGTGGAGTGACAGGCGTCCTCCGTACCGAGCACACAGGTCGACGTGACCGGCACCGTCGGGTGGGCCGGATCGCGGCCGGTCCCCACGACGCGGTTCACCAGCGTGTCCGTGGCCTGGATGTCCTGGCCCACCTGGACTTGGTACGTGACCGTCACCAGACTCCCGGCCGGCACCGCGCCGGACCAGGCCAGCGTCGTACCCTCCACCTTGGGCGGCGCCACCGCCGTCTGGTCCATGGTCGCCGCGAGCGAACCCGGGACCACCTGGACGTGGGCCAGGACCGGAGCCAGATCATCGGTCAGCGTGACCGGGTCGAGGGTCGTACCGCCGGTGTTCTTGGCCGTCAGGGTGTACGTGATCGTGCCGCCCGGGTGGACCGAGGACCCGGTCGGCGGGACCGAGACCTTCGCCACGTCGAGCCCCGGGGTCCCGGCCCAGACCTGCGAGACGCAGGCGGCCGCCGTCCCGTCGGCGCAGTCCGAGGTGACCGGGTGGCCCTGCGGATCCCGGGCTGACGCCTGGACCCGGTTCGTGATCTCACCTGGGGCCGCCGCCTTCACGGTGGCCCGGAAGGTGACGACGACGCTCTGGCCGACGGCCAGCGGGCCGGACCAGGTGAGCGTCGTCCCGTCGCGGGTCAGCGTCCCCGCGTCGGTCCCGCCGATCTGCGCCTGCGGCGAACCGGTCAGGTCGGCCAGGGCCAGGACCGGAGCCAGATCGTCGCTCAGTGTCGCCTCGCCCAAGTCCACGTTGCCCGTGTTGGTCCCGGTCAGCGTGTAGGTGATCGTCTCACCCGGCTGGACGAACGCGCCGGTGGCCGGCTGGGAGACCTTGGTCACCTCGAACCGGGGGTCCCGGGTTGTGACGAGCGAGACACAGCCCGGCTCCGCCCCGGTGACACAGGTCGAGGGGACGTGGTCGTCCACGTGGGTCGGGTCGATGGCGTCGGCGATGACCCGGTTGATGAGCTGCACGCCCGGTGTGAGGTCCGCGTTGGTCCGGACCTGGTAGGTCACCGTCACCGTCTGGCCGACTCCCAGTTCCCCGGCCCAGTTCAGCTTCGTCCCGTCCTGGCTGAGCCCGGCCACCGGCGTACCACCAATGCTGGCTGTCGGGGTACCGACCAGGGCGGCGAAGGCCAGGACACCGGTCAGATTGTCGGTCAGGACGACCGGGTTCAGGGGTACGTTGCCGGTGTTGGTCCCGGTCAGGGTGTACGTGATCGTCTCCCCCGGCTGGATCACGGCACCGGTTAAGGGCACCGAGGTCTTGGTGACGTCGAACGCCGGCCGCCCGGTCGTGAGCGTGGCGGAGCACCCCGGTTCGGCGCCGGTGACGCAGCGGGAGGTGACCGGCGGAGCGGTGGGATGCTCCGGGTCGATCCCCTGCCCGGTCACGCGGTTGACCAGGGTGTCGGGCAGGGTCAGCCCCGCGTCCACCGTCACCTTGTAGGTCACGGTCACCGTCTGGCCGGGCGCGAGTGGGCCGGTCCACGTGAGCGCCGGCCCCGTCTGGCGGAGCCCGGCGACCGGTTCGCCGGCGATGGTCGCGGTGGCCGCTCCGGCGACCGGGCTGGCGCTGGCCAGGACGTTGGACAGGTCATCGGTCAGCGTCACCGGGTCGAGGCGGAGGTTGCCGGTGTTCGTCCCGGTCAGGGTGTACGTGATCTCGTCGCCGGGGCGGACGAACGACCCCGACGGCGGGTTGGAGACCTTGAGCACCTGCAGCCCGGGTACGGCGGGGGTCAGGGACGACGTACACACATCATCCGTACCCTCACCGCACCGGGGTGGTACGACCGGCTCCGCGGGGTTACCCGGATCGGTACCCTCACCCGTCACGCGGTTCGTGATCACGTCCGTGGCGGTGAGACCCTGGTGGGCGGTGACCTGGTAGGTCAGCGTCACCGTCTGGCCGGCGGCCAGAGTGTGCTCCCACGTGAGCGTGGTACCGTCCAGGGTCGGTGCGTCCACCGGGTCCCCGTCGATGGCGGCCTGGGGGGTACCGACGAGGGTCGCGTGGCTGAGCACGTCGGCGAGGTCGTCGGTCAACGTGGCCGGTTCGAGGTCGACGTTGCCCAGGTTGGCGCCGGTGACGGTGTACGTGATCGTCTGGCCGGGGCGGACCAGCTGCCCGGAGGCCGGGTCCGAGACCTTCGTCACCGTGAACCGCGGGTCGGCGACGGTCAGCGTCGACGTGCAGTCGGCGTCGGCGCCCGGCGTACAGTTGGCGGGCGGTACGGGGCGGCCGCCGTCACCGGGGTCGGTCCCCAGGCCCGCGACCCGGTTGACGAGACTCTGCGCGGGCGGTACGTCGTGGTTGATCGTCACCTGGTAGGTCATCTTGACCGACTGGCCGGCGTCCAGGGCGCCTTGCCATGTCAACGTCGTACCGTCCAGGGCCGGGGCGGCGACCGTCTGGTCGTCGATGCTGGCCTTGAGCGACCGGGTCACCACCGTACCGTGTCCCAGAACGCCCGCCACATCGTCGGTGAGCGTCACGGGGTCGAGCCGGACGTTGCCCGTGTTGGTCCCGGTCACGGTGTAGGTGACGATATCACCGGGGTAGACCACGGACCCGGAGGCCGGATCGGACTCCTTCGTGACGGTGAAGCCAGGTACCCGGGCGGGGTGCTCCGTTAGACAACCGTCTTCGACCCCGGTGGCGCACGTCGACACCGGTGGCGCCGTCGGGTGGCCGGGGTCGGTACCCAGTCCCCACACGCGGTTGACCAGGCCATCCCCGGCCGCGAGCGTGTCGGCGACCTTGACGCCGACGGTGAGGGTCACCGTCTGGTAGGCGGGGAGGGCGCCTTGCCAGGTCAGCGTGGTACCCTGCACGACCGGGGGGGCCGCCGGGGTGCCGTCGATGGTGGCGGTGACGGTGTCGGCCAGCAGGCTGGCGTGGTTGAGAACCGCGGTCAGATCGTCGGTCAGGGTGACCGGGTCGAGCGTGAGGTTACCGGTGTTACGCCCGGTGATGGTGTACGTGACGACCTCGCCCGGGCGGACGAGCCGCCCCGACGCCGGGTCGGCCGACTTCTCGATCTCCAGACCGGGGACGCCCGTGGTGAGGTGCGAC
This sequence comes from Propionibacteriaceae bacterium, assembly GCA_031254155.1. Lineage (GTDB taxonomy): Bacteria > Actinomycetota > Actinomycetes > Propionibacteriales > Propionibacteriaceae > WQYJ01. Next base: position 1,059 of record JAIRVA010000216.1, on the reverse strand, counting down.
GAGCAACCGTCTCCCACGCAGGTGGCCGGGACGGGTGGGGCGTCGGGCCGGTCCTTGTCGACCCCCACGCCGGTCACCTGGTTCTCCAGGGTGTCCGTCGCCACCACGTCGGAGGCCAGCGTCACCTGATAGGTCACCACCACGGTCTCGCCGGCCGCGAGCGGACCGGTCCAGGTCAGCGTACCGTCGGCGAGGTGAGGCGCCGCGACCGGCTGGCCGCCCACGCTGGCCGTCGGGGTACCGGTGGTGGTGGCGTTCTGCAGGACGTCGCTCAGGTCGTCGGTCAGGGTCACGGGGTCGAGCCCGACGTTCCCGGCGTTGTGGGCCGTCACCGTGTAGGTGATGGTCTGGCCCGGCCGGACGAAGGAGCCCGTGGCCGGGGTCGAGACCTTGGTGAGTTCCAGAGCCGGTACGCGGGCCACCAGGGTCGAGACACAGTTTTCGTCCGCCCCGCCCGCACACACCGGCGTGACCGGTCGCTCGGGGTGGACGAGGTCGGTCGCGCCGCCCGCGACCCGGTTGACCAGGGTCTCACCGGGGGCGAGGTCGGCGGCGAGGCGGACCCCAAAGGTGACGGTGACGACGGCACCGGCCGGCAGCGGGCCGCTCCAGGTCAACTGGTCACCGGCCACGAGCAGGCCCGTGGTCGGCTGGCCGTCCACGCTGGCGGCGGGCGAGCCGGGGACGAGGGTCCCCCGGCGCAGCAGGGTGCTGAGGTCGTCAGTCAGGACGGCCGGGCTCAAATCCACGTTGCCGGTGTTCGTACCGGCCAGGGTGTACGTCACCACCTGGCCGGGCGCGACACTCCCGCCCGTCGCCGGTTCCGAGGTCTTCTTCAGTTCGAGCCCGGCGACCCGTACCGTCACCGTGGAGGCACACCCGTCCCCGCCCGTCTCGCCGCAGGACGAGGGTACGGCGACCCCGGGGTGGTCGGGGTCCTTGCCCTCGGCGATGACGCGGTTGGTCAGGATCGTCCCGGCGGGGGCGTCGGGGTTGATCGTGATCGCGTAGGTCACGGTCACGGTTTGGCCGCTCGCCAGCGGGCCCTGCCAGATCAGG
>JAIRVA010000114.1 GCA_031254155.1 Propionibacteriaceae bacterium | reverse complement strand
AATGCCCGAATGTCGCGCCACAACTTGGGCAATTGGCCCCAGACCCCCTGCCCCACTGTCTGCCTTTGTCACATTATGAAAGACTTGGTCGGTGGTCCCCCTGTTTCACCTTGTCTGGCCCACCCCCTGGCACCGGGTACCAGCCACTTTCCCCCCGATGCGGCGCGCACAGAGGACCGAGCCGACAATGTACAGTTCCGCCCGCCAGCCCCCCAAAAAAACCGGGGCCAGACCAAACCGCACCCGCCCGCGAAACCCGACTGGCACCCCCGGAATCGGCCGCGCCCGCCGGGGGGGTACCCCACCGCCGGAAGATTCCGAGGGCGGTCAGCCCTCAGAATCTGAGGACAGGTGGGGTGGGTCCCGGCGAGGCAGGCCAGACCCGCCGACCAAGACGAGTACCCCGCAGAGGTTCCAGTACGCACCCCAGCACCCCGCCGAAGTCCACCACCTACCACGCACACCGCCATTACCAGGGAGAACAATCCAGGTTCTTCTTTTGGAGACAGTTCTTCCCCGCCCTGTGCGGCCGAGGCCAAGGAAGGTGTCCGGGGGAGCGGAGGGACCAACCACACGCGGAGCGCGATCTGACCCTGCTCCCCGGCCGCGTGACACTGTTTCGCACTCGTACCGCGCCCGGCCGGGGTGCTGACGAGGGTGCGAGACCGTGTCGGCGATATCCGCAGTACCAGCGACACCGTTTCGCACCCGCCCTGCACCTGTCCGGCCCGGCCCGCCGGTGCGAAGGCATGTCACTCTGCTGGCCGGCCACCCCCGGCCCCCGGCCGGGCGTCCCCCGTACTCCTCCGCGAAAGCATGAAAACGCGCCGACAACCGGCGCAGAAGTTGCCGTTTTCATACTAACGCGGACGGGGGCGGTGCCAGCCGAGCGGTTGTGTGGGATTGCGGTACCGGGGGGCCGCCGTACCGGGGGGTCGCGGTACCGTGGGGCCGGGTGGCCGCCCCCAACCCCGCGAAAGCATGAAAACGCGCCGAAAAGGGCCGGCCCCCACGCGGGCGACTTTGCCCCGCCGCCTTGGTACGCCGACTTGCCCATTTGCATGAGTGAGTACTCACTCACTACACTTTTCCCGTGGCCAGATCACGACCGAGACCGGTAGAAGAACGACGACGGGATATCATCGCCGCCACTGTACCACTCCTCGCGGAGGAGGGTTTCCTGATCTCGACGCGGCGGATCGCGGACGCGGCAGGTGTCGCTGAGGGTACCCTGTTCCGGGCCTTCCCGACTAAAGGTGAGTTGCTCCGCGAGGCGGCCGCCTCGTACCTCAACCCAGCCGACCTGATCGCCGAGATCGACGCCATCGATCCCACACTCCCGCTCGCGGACAAGGTACGACGAGTGATGGACACCGTGGAGGAAGCGGCGAGCCGGTTCCAGACCCTCATGGCGACCGTGAAGGGGCGTGGCCCGCGTGCCGCCGGCGAGCGCCCACCCTGGCCGCCCAGCCCAGGCGCGTTTCTCGACCGTCCGCACCCCGACTCGCCCATCGCCCGGACGTTCCACGACCGCGTGCTCCGCCACGTCGCCGGCCAGGCGGCCCAACTCCGCGAAGCCATCGAGCGCCTGCTTGCCCCCAACGCCCCCGAACTCGCCGTCGATGTCCGGACGGCCGCCACCCACGTTTTGACGGTCGGCGTCGCCTCGCTCATCATGCGCCCGGCGTTCCCCGACACTAACCCTGACTTTGTCCGTACGCTTGCCGTACGAGCGATTGTAAACCGGAAGGAAACCGAATGAAACACCCACTGAATCGGATGGTGGTCCGATTCCTCAAGCCGTACTGGCTCTGGCTCCTCGTGGTCATCGCCCTGCAGTTCGGCGCCGCGATCGCGGGGCTGATGCTGCCAACGCTCAACGCCGACATCATCAACAACGGTGTGACGAAGGGTGACACGGGGTACATCTGGCGGACCGGCGCGATCATGCTGGCGTGGGCGCTCGGGCAGGCGGTCTGCCAGGTCTTCGCGGTCTACTTCGGTTCGCGGCTGGCCATGTCCTTCGGGCGGGATGCGCGCGGCGCGCTGTTCACGCGGGTCCTGGGCTTCTCGTCGCGCGAGGTGAACAAGTTCGGCGCCCCGTCGCTCATCACGCGCAACAGCAACGATGTCCAACAGGTCCAGATGCTCGTCCTCATGACCTGCATCATCCTGCTCGGCGCCCCGATCACCATGGTCGGCGGCGTGGTCATGGCGCTCAGGACCTCCTGGCGCCTGTCCTGGATCATTCTGGCCGCCGTCGGCCTGCTGGGCATCGTGGCCGGGATCGTCATCGCCCGCATGGGCCCGATCTTCGAGAAGATGCAGACCCGCATCGACACGATCAACCGCGTCCTGCGCGAGCACATCACGGGCATCCGGGTCGTTAGGGCCTTCGTCCGCGAGCCGTACGAAGCGCAGCGCTTCCAGAAGGCCAACGCCGACCTGAAGGAGACCGGCGTCGGCGTCGGCCGCCTGATGATGACGATGTTCCCCCTGGTCATGTTCATCTTGAACCTCTCCAGCGCGGGCGTCATGTGGTTCGCCGCCAAGCAGGTCGACGCCGGCAACCTGGAGATCGGCAGCATTACGGCCTTCCTGACCTACCTCATGCAAATCCTCATGTCCGTCATGATGGCGACGATGATGATCATCATGGTGCCGCGCGCGGCGGTCTGCGCCAAGCGCATCATGGCGGTGCTCGACCAGGAATCGACCGTCCAGCAGCCGGCCGCCCCGGTCACCACCCTCCCCGCCACCGGCAATGTCTCGTTCACGGACGTCGCCTTCCGCTACTCGGGCGCCGCCGAGCCGGTCATCTCCGGGATCACCTTCACCATGGAACCCGGCCAGACCACGGCGATCATCGGTGCCACGGGCTCCGGCAAGACCACTCTGGTCAACCTCGTGCCCCGCTTGTACGACGCCACGGAGGGGACGGTCCGGCTCTGCGGCGTGGACGTCCGCGACCTCGATGAGGACCTGTTGTGGTCCCGGATCGGGTTGGTGCCACAGAAGCCGTACTTGTTCTCCGGGACCGTCGCGACGAACCTCAGGTACGGCAATCCGCAGGCCACCGACGACGAGTTGTGGCACGCGCTGGAGGTTGCCCAGGCGGCCGACTTCGTCTCCGAGATGCCGGAGAAGCTCGACGAGCCGATGGCGCAGGGCGGTACGAACGTGTCCGGCGGGCAGCGGCAGCGCCTCGCCATCGCCCGGGCGCTCGTCGCCAAACCCCAGATCTACGTCTTCGACGACTCCTTCTCGGCGCTCGACGTGGCGACCGACGCCCGCCTGCGGGCCGCCCTCGAGACGGAGACCGAGAAGGCGGTCGTCATGATCGTCGCCCAACGCGTGTCGACCATCCGGCACGCCGACCAGATCGTCGTCCTGGACGACGGCGGAATCGTCGGTACCGGTACCCACGAGGAGCTCCTCGCGAACTGCCCCACGTACCAAGAAATCGTCGAATCCCAGATGACCGCCGAGGAGGCACTCGCATGACCGAGACCCAGCACACCGCCCCGGCGGACACGACGAAGAAGGCCAACGAGCGGCCGAAGTACGGCCCCCAGCGCCGTGGCGGCCGGGGTCACGGCGGCCCGATGATGGGGCGCGCCCCGGCGGAGAAGGCGATCAACTTCTGGCCGAGCCTGAAGCGCCTGTTGTCGTACCTCAAACCCGAGATCGGGCGGCTGGTCATCGTCTTCATCACCGGTGTGGCCGGGGTGTCGCTCAACGTGTACCTCCCGAAGCTGCTCGGCCGCGTCACCAACGCGATCTTCTCCGGCGTCCTCGGCCAGCTCGTCGGCTCCGAACTGCTGGGCAACCCTGAGCTCAAGGCCGCGCTGCCCGGGCTCTGTCAGCAACTGGGCTGCGATCCCGCCCACCTGACCCACGATGACGTCATGAATATCATCAACGCGATGAGCCAGTCGGGTGGGTCGTCGGCGGTACCGAGCCAGATGGTCGACATGCTGAAGGCCATCGACTTCACCCCCGGGGTGGGCATCGACTTCACCCACGTCGCGGAGTTGCTGGGGCTCGCCCTCGGGCTGTACGTCGTGGCGGCCGGCCTGATGATCGTGATGGGCTGGATGCTCAACGGCATCATCCAGCGGACTGTGTACGCCATGCGCCAGCAGGTGGCGGAGAAGCTCGACACGCTGCCGCTGGCGTACTTCGACCACCAGCCGCGCGGCGAACTGCTTTCCCGCGTCACCAACGACATCGACAACGTCTCACAGTCGTTGCAACAGACCCTGCAGCAGGTCGTCCAGTCGGTTCTGATGGTCATCGGCGTCCTCGTCATGATGCTGACCATCTCGTGGGTCCTGACCCTGGTCGCGCTCCTCACCATCCCGGTCTCGATCATCACCGTCATGCAAATCGCCAAGCGGAGCCAGAAGAAGTTCGCCGCCGTCTGGGCGAACACGGGTGAGCTCAACTCCCTGGTCGAGGAGGCGTACACCGGTCACGCCCTCGTCAAGGTCTTCGGCCGCCACCGCGAGGTCGAGGCCGAGTTCGCGAAAAAGAACCAGGAGTTGTACGAAGCGGCGTTCGGGGCGCAGTCGTTGTCCAACGCGATCATGCCGATCATGGGTTTCGTGTCGAACCTGGGGTACGTGTTGATCGCCGTCATCGGCGGGCTGCGGGTCGCCGCGGGCCAGATCACGCTCGGCGACGTGCAGGCGTTCATCCAGTACTCCCGTCAGTTCACCCAGCCGATCAACCAGATCGCGTCGATGATGAACTTGTTGCAGTCGGGTGTGGCGTCGGCGGAGCGGGTTTTCGAGGTGATCGACGAGCCGGAGCAGACCCCGGATGGCCGGGCCACGCTCCCGCAGCCGATCCGGGGCGAGGTGCGGTTTGATGATGTCGTGTTCTCGTACGACCCGGACAAGCCGCTCATCACCGATCTGACGCTGACCGCCAAGCCCGGCCAGACGATCGCGATTGTCGGGCCGACGGGGGCCGGCAAGACGACGCTCGTCAACCTGCTCATGCGGTTCTACGACCTGAACGCGGGGACGATCACGCTGGACGGGGTCGACACGACGGCGGTGCCCAGGTCGGCGCTGCGCGGCGAGGTCGGCATGGTGTTGCAGGACACGTGGTTGTTCTGCGGG
>JAIRVA010000106.1 GCA_031254155.1 Propionibacteriaceae bacterium | reverse complement strand
TCTACCAGGCAGGTGGGGAACTCGTCCAGATCAACCCGATGTCCGGTTACGCCTACGACCTGCCGCGGAACTCGACCACTGACTCTGCCATGGGCCCGCTCGCTAACTACACACTGGACCTCGCGTCCGGCCAGACCGCCCAGGTCATCGACGGCGTCGTCTACAACGATGCGAACGCCGACGGTGCCATTGGCACCGGTGAGGCGGGCCAGTCCGGGGTGACGGTCGCGTTGTACATGAAGGATCCGTCGGGCAGCGACTACATCTATGAGGGTAAGCGGACCACAGACGGTTCGGGTAATTACTCGTTCCTCGTCGGCGGTGACGGCGACTACATAGTTCGTCTGGTGCAGCCGACGATCAACGGGGTCAACGCGGCGCAGACGTACGCGTCGGGCGGCGGAACATTGAACTCGGTCGTCGCCATGTGTGTGAACGGTGACATTTCGTCCGCCACGGGTGGCGTCTGCCAGGGTGCGTTGGCTCAGCCAGCGCCCGATCCGGCGCTGCCGACGGCGCTCAGCGCGGCTGGGAGTGACGTTTCGACCCAGCCCGGCGCGATGGCCATCTACACCGAGGTGTCAGTCGCGTCTGACCAGGAGGTCGCCAACGCCAACTTCGGCATCACTGCCTTAGGTTCGTTCGGTGACGCGGCGGCCGGCCCGGCGAGTGTGACCGCCACACCCGGAGCGCCGGTCCACGTCAACGGCGTCACGCCGTCGGTCCAGCTGGGCAGCCAGTTGGGTGCGTACGCCGGCCCGGCGACGGACGGTACGGCGCACAACGGGACCGACGATGGCGTCTACGTCGACTCGTACGCGGGCAAGCTGAGCCTCACGGGGACGACGCTCTCCGCCACCCGTACCTATGACCTGGCGGCCGATGTCGTCGGTCCGGCCGCGGGCTCGGCCGTGGTCACGGGCTGGGTTACCGGCATGAACAACAACACGTGGAATGCCACCGCGAAGTGGACCCCGACGGTGGCGAATGGCCAAGCCCAGGGGAGTTTCCAGTACCAGGCGAACGGTGCGATCACGACCCCGTCGACGGTCCAGTTCCGCGCCAACGCCTCGGTGGTGGCCGAAACCCAGCCGACGAACCAGGCGTTCGACTACCAGGCGTCGGCCACGAGTACGACCAACTGGACGACCCCCGGTGAGATTGAGGACTACTCGTTCACCGTCGCCGACGCGGTCTACCGCGTCGCTGCCCACACGACGGGCGGTACGGGGACATTCACCGTTGACAACCAGACGATCACGGCTGGCACGGCCACGGTCGTGGGCCCGGCCAAGGGCGTGACCGCGGGGACAGACCAGACCATCACGGCGACGGCCCCCGCCAACTGGCAGGTCGTGGGCGCCACGATCAAGGACACCGAAACGGGCGCGGTCATCGCCACCCCGGCGATCACGCCAGCGACGAGCGCGACGATCACGTACGCCAGTCCGGCGCTGGGTTCGGACGCGGTGATCGACGTCGAGTACGCCCCCGTACCCGATCCGTCGCGGTCGACTCTGACGATCATCGACCCGGCGAACGCCACGACCACGGTCGGTGCCGACATCACCGCCCAGGCGACGATCATGGACGCCGCGGGGGACAAGCTGGAAGGCGTCACGGTGACCTTCGCCAACGCCTCCGCCCCGGCGACGACCCTCTCGGCCCCGACGTGCGTGACCGGGACGGACGGTACCTGTACGGTGACGATCACCTCGGCGGTCGCGGGGACGTACGCGGACGAACTCACGGCAACCGTCCCGGTCAGCGGTCAGGACGAGCCGATTACGGGTACCCCGACGGTGACCTTCACGGCGGGGACGCCCTCCTCGGGTCCGTTCCACTGCCCGGCGGGCCAGACGGGGACGAACCTGAGTGTGGACAAATCGAGTCTGACGGCCGGCGGGACGGCGACGGCGGCCGCGCTGGTCACGGATGCGAACTGTAACCCGCTCCCGGGTATGGCGGTGACGTTTGCCCTGGCGGCGGGGACGAACGGTACGGTGACGACGACGCAGGGTACGACGGGGACGGACGGCAAGGCCACCGCGACCGTGACGGATCTGACGGCGGAGACCGTGTCCCTGACGGCGACCACACCGACGCTGACTGACATTGCCGGTTCCCCCGCGGCGATCGCGTTCACGGCCGGTGCGCCCGACCCGCACGCGGTCTGCCCCGCGGGTTCGCCGTACCAGACGCCGATGGGCTTGCGAGCCGCTCCGGCCTCGCTGCCGGTTGGTGGGAACTCGACCGTGACCGCGCTGGTGACCGATGCCAACTGCAACCCGGTCCCGGGTGCGACGGTCGGTTTCACGGCCGACTCCCCGGCCGCGACGCTGACGCCGACAAGCGGTGTCACGGGTACGGACGGCCAAGCGACGGCGATCCTGACGTCGTCGGCCGGCGGTCTGGTGACGGTGACGGGCGTGACGGGGGCGACCCAGGTCGGCACCGCCGGCGTGGACTTCACCCTCGGTGGGTTGTCGGCCACCAACTCGACCTTCACGGTGAGCCCGGCGGTGTCGCTCAGCGACCCGTCCACGTGGCGGGTGGCCGGGCAGCAGACGTACACCGGCCTCCTGACCGCCCGGGATAGTAACAATAATCTCTTGCCAAACCTCGATGAGATCGGAAGAGCAC
>JAIRVA010000207.1 GCA_031254155.1 Propionibacteriaceae bacterium | reverse complement strand
TTTAGGCCACGGCGAGTCCGCCGCGAGTACGAGGTGAACCTCGCCTGCTAGGACGAGGTGGGCGGCCGCGTCACCGGCGCCCGTGAGATCGTCCGCGATGATGACGAGACGAGGCGGGGCGGTCACCGGTCGGCTCCGACGAGCGTGCCAGGTTCGCCAGCGGGGAGTGCCGGACTTGGCGGGTTGCCCCCGCTGTCGTCGCCCGTACTCCGCGGCTTGATGCCCATCGCCCGGGCGGCGAAGGCGACGACGAAAGGGGTCAGGATGGCCGTTGTCACAACGCAGGCCGCCACCAGCATCGTCGCGGGGCCGGCGGCGGCCTCGTAGGCCGGGCTGGCCGCGGCGACGAGGGAGGGTACGGCGGCGGCGTTGCCGGCGGTCGTGGCGGCGGCCAGCCCGGCGAGACCACGGCCACCCGTCAGGCGGTCGACAAAGAACAACACGATCCCGCCGATGGCGATGACGGAGATGCCGAGCAGGATGCCGAGCAGGCCGGCGTGCCAGACCGTACGCAGATCGAGACCCGCGCCGAGCGCGAAGGCGAAGAAGGGGATGAGGAGCGAACCGCCCGGCGCGAGGAACTTCCGCGACCGCGGATCGAGGTTGCCGATGAGGGCACCGATGACCAGGGGCAGGATGGCGCCCACGAAGGTCTGCCAGGGGAAGGTCGACAGGCCGGCGACGCCCAGGGTCACCATGGTGAGGAAGGGCCCGGACTCGAGACACATGATGGAGTACGCCGCGACGTCTTCCTTCCGCCCGTACTGGGCGGAGAGGGCCATGTAGAGCCCGCCGTTCGTGTCGTTGAAGGCGGCGACGACGGCCAGGGTGGAGAAACCGATGAAAAACCCGCTGGAGACGGGGGTTTCGCCGAGGATCCGGCCCACGATGACGCCGAGGATGATCGACACCAGAATCTTCGCGCCGAACAGCGCGCCACCCTTCCTGATGATGTACGGCGTGGCCTTCACGTCGATCGTCGAACCCATGCAGATGTAGAACACCGCAAGGATCGTGGACGCGCCGGTGAACAGGGCGCCGGTGAACGAACCAAAGAAGGTCCCGGTGTTGGGCGCCGCCGTGTGGATGATCGCGCCGAGGAGCAGCGGGAGGACCATCATGCCGCCCGGTACCTTGTCGATCATGGTTTTGAGTGGAACAGTCATGTGACTCCTTCGTCTCGGATGGCCAGCGAGCCAGTAATTAGTTCGAGCAGCTTATGAATAGCCTGGTCCAACCGTCAAAAAAAGTCCCCGAATTTTGCTTGATCAATTCACGTCCGCGCCTCAGACGAGGTAACGGTACAACGTGCTTGCCGGGTCGACGATCTCGGTCCGCAGGGGACTGGCGGTGAGCCGGGCGAGGAGGGCCGGATAGTCGTCGGCGCTGCCCAGTTCGATGCCGACGAGGGCCGGCCCGGTCTCGCGGTTGGACCGCTTCGTGTACTCGAACAACACAATGTCGTCGTCCGGGCCGAGCACGTCGTCCAGGAAACGCCGCAGCGCCCCGGGTTCCTGCGGGAAACTGACGAGCAGGTAGTGCTTGCGGCCCTCGTGGACGAGCGAGCGCTCGATGATCTCGGAGTACCGTGAGATGTCGTTGTTACCGCCCGAGATGACACAGACGACGGTCTGGCCGGGGGTGATGGTGAGCGTGACATCGTGCGGGCCGCGCCGCAGCACGCTCGTCGCCAGCGCGCCGGCGGGCTCGGCGATGATCCCCTCCGTGTGGTAGAGCGCGAGCATCTCACTGCACAACTGGCCTTCGGGGACCACGAGCAGTTCGGGGGCCACGGCGGCGGCCAGGGGGTACGTCACGTCGCCTGCCCGGGCCACCGCGGCCCCGTCCGCGAAGGTGTCCACGCGGTCGAGCGTCACCGGGTGCCCCGCGGCCAGCGCCGCCGTCAGGCACGCCGCGCCCGCGGGTTCCACACCGACGACGCGGGTCGTCGGGTGACGGGCCGCGAACCAGGCGCCGCAGCCGGCCAGCAGTCCACCGCCGCCGACCGGCAGGACCACCACATCGGGGACGGTACCCAGTTGGGCGACCAGTTCGACCGCCACCGTACCCTGGCCCGCGATGGTCGCCGGATGGTCGAAGGCCGGGACGAAAACGCGGCCCTCGCGGTCCGCCAGCTCCCGCGCGACCAGCGCAGACGCGTCGTACGTGTCGCCGGCGACGATCAGACGGACCCGGTCCCCGCCCAGGGCGGTGATGCGCTCGCGTTTCTGCCGGGGGGTCGTGGTGGGGACGACCACCGTGCCCGCGACCCCCAAGGCCGCACACGCGAAGGCGACGCCCTGCGCGTGGTTCCCCGCGGAGGCGCACACGACGCCCGCCGCCCGCCCGGCGGCCGCCAGCCCGCTCATCAGCGTGTACGCGCCGCGCAGCTTGTAACTCCGGACCGTCGACAGGTCCTCCCGTTTGACCAGCACATCCGCACCGGTTAGCCGGCTCAGGCGGGCGTTTGACTGCAGGGGGGTCGGCGGGAGGACGCTGCGCAGGCCCGGTACGGCGGCCTCGACGGCGGCGGCGATTGTCGCCACGCCTGGATGGTGACTAGTCACTAGGCTCCTTTGCTCACAATCGGGACGGCGGGGTGGGCGAACCGCCGGCGGTCTCGTCCGGTGACCCACTGCCGGAGGGCGAGGGACTCGCCGTGGTCGGCGACGGGCTGGCCGAGCTGGGCGACGGGCTGGCGGAACTCGGTGACGGGCTCGCCGAACTGGGTGACGGACTCGCCGAACTGGGCGACGGGCTGGCCGAGCTGGGTGACGGGCTCGCGGAGTCGGGCGGCGGTGAGGCCGTACTGGTTTCGGTGCTGGTCGTCGGGATGGGCGGCGGCGGGGGGGTCTGGGGCGCTTGGGAGAAGATGAGGATCGCGATCAGGACGGCGACGGCTGCCAAGAGGAGCATGAGCAGCCAGGACGCCAGAATCGTCAGCCGTCCGCCTCGCTCGCGCCGGCCGGGCCACGGCAGGGGCCACACGCGGGTGAGGCCGGGACCGAACCGGTCGGTCCAGTGCAGGCGGTAATCCGGTCCCGCCGGGGTACCCTGCTGGGGCAGCGGGCCGAGGTCGACGGCGGCGAACACCCGCTTCGCCTCGTCCACGGCCCTGGTCGTCTGGTCGAAGGCGAGGGCCACCCACGGCGCCTGGACGACGAGGTTGGCGCCCTGCGGCGCGTCGGTCTCGCCCCGGAACTTGTCGCCGAGCGGCTCGGTGTCCTGCCCGAGCCCGCCGCGGGCGATGACCGTGTCGATGTCCAGGCGGTCGACCTGGCCGGCGAAGCGGTCGCGGGCCGCCGGGTCCTCGGCGGCACCCTGGCTGAGCAGGAGCACCATGACGGGGGCGGTCGCGTGGTCCGCCACCGCGAGGTAGGCCACACCGGACGCAGTGGCGACCAGGCGGTCGGTGGGACGGAAATCCCCGATCTGGGGTGGGTCGACGGGGTGGAGCGGGTACGTGACGACCCCCGGCCCCCGGGGACCGACGGGTGGCATCGGCGTACTTGTCATCAGCTTGCGCGGGGCCTTTCTCTTCGCTCGCAGTGTAAAAGCGTCTCTCTAAGTCTGCCCTAAGGGACCACCAACCGGCATCATTCTCGGGACCGATGGGGCGGAATCTAGGCTGAGAGGGTATCGTTAAAGGCTATGCGAGTCCACTTCTGGGAGGTTATGTGACATCAACACCGGTTGGCCCGGCCAAGCAATCGGCCGCGGACGCGTCGAAGCTTCTCGCTGACGCGATCGCCCAGGTCCAACGCGTGATCGTGGGCCAGGAGCACATGGTCGAGCAGCTCATGGTGGCGCTCCTGGCGAAAGGGCATTGCCTGCTGGAAGGCGTGCCCGGCACGGCGAAGACCCTGGCGGTCCGCTCGTTCGCCACCGTTGTGGGCGGGGAGTTCGCGCGCATCCAGTTCACACCCGACCTCGTACCCTCGGACATCGTGGGGACGCGCATCTACTCGTCGCGCAAGGAGACCTTCGACATCCAACTCGGCCCGGTCTTCGTCAACTTCGTCCTCGCGGACGAGATCAACCGGGCGCCCGCCAAGGTCCAGTCGGCCATGCTGGAGATCATGGCCGAACAACAGGTGTCGATCGGCGGGCACACGTACCTCGCCAAGAAACCCTTCATCGTGATCGCGACCCAGAACCCGATCGAGTCCGAGGGTGTCTACCCGCTGCCCGAAGCCCAGCGCGACCGCTTCCTGCTCAAGGTCGATATCGACTACCCGCGCGGCAACGAGGAGTTCGAGATCCTGCGCCGCATGTCAGTCCAGGCCCCCGAGCCGAACCCGGTCCTGAACCCCGAACTGGTCATCCGCCTGCAGAACCGCGCCTCGCAGGTCTTCGTCCACAATCTGGTCGCCGAGTACATCGTCCGCCTCGTCCTGGCGAGCCGGAACCCGGCGGATTTTGGCATGCCTGACCTCGCGAGTGTCATCTCCATCGGGTGCTCCTCGCGGGCCACGCTCGGCCTGGTCGCGGCCTCCCGCGCGCTCGCCCTCATCCACGGCCGGGACTACGTCCTGCCGACGGATGTCCAGGCCGTCGCCAAGGACGTCATGGCGCACCGCCTCGTCCTCACCTTCGACGCCGTCGCGGACAACATCGTGCCTGGCCAGGTGGTTGAGCGCATCATCGCCATGGTGCCCCCGCCGACCCCCGTGTGGAACCAAGGCGGCGGGCCGAGGCCCTGATGTCCGACATCACCTTCGCCCCGCCCCCGCCCACCCAGTCGGCCGTGACGACAGTGGTCAGCGAGCCGACGGGGGCGACGTTGCCGCTCAACCAACTGGCCCCGGAGGCCGCCCTGAAACGCCTGGAACTGACGATTGTCCGGCGGCTGGAGGGTTTCCTGCAGGGCGACCACCTGGGCTTGCTGCCGGGGGCCGGGTCGGACACCTCCGACGCGCGGGAGTACGTCGCGGGCCAGGACGACATCCGGCGGATGGACTGGGCGGTCACCGCCCGGACGACCGTTCCGCACGTCCGCGACACCATCGCCGACCGCGAACTGGAGGTGTGGGCGCTGTTGGACGTCACGCCGTCGATGAACTGGGGCACGGGCGGCGTCACTAAGCGCGACCTCGGCATCGCCGCGATCGCCACCATCGGCTTCCTCACCCAGAAGATCGGTGACCGCTTCGGGGGGCTCATCATGGAACCGGCGGGGATCAAGCGGATCCCCGCCCGGTCGGGCCGGATGGCGCTGTACGCCCTGCTGCGGACCATGCTCGCCACCCCCATCGTGCCGGATAACGCGCCGGGGACGCTGGACGTGGCGGCGGGGATCGAGCAGATGGCCCGGACTGAGCGCCGCCGCGGGCTCAAGGTCATCGTGTCCGACTTCCTGACCACGGGCGACACCGAGCTCAATCCGAACGTCGAGACCTCCTGGGAGCGCGCGCTGCGCAAACTGTCGGTCCGCAACCAGGTCATCTGTGTGGAGACCGTCGACCGGCGCGAGATGGAGTTCCCCGACCTGGGCGAGATCCTGATCCGGGACCCGGAAACGCACTTCGACCGGTACGTCGACACCTCGGACGCGGGGGCCCGCGCCCGGCTCGACGCGGCCACCCGCGCCCAGCGGACCCGCATCCGGGTCGCGATCCGTCGCGCCGGGGCCGCCCATATCCAGTTGTTGACCGACCGGGACTGGGTCCAGGACATCGCCCGCTTCGTGCTGGCGTACCGGCGGACCGCGAGCCAGCTCCACACCCCGCCGCAGGGGGTGAGCAAGTGATCCTCGCCCTCCCGTTTTATGGCTTCGAGGCGGCTGGCCGGCTCTGGCTGCTGGCGGTCATCCCGGTCCTGCTCGTGGCGTACATTCTCATTGTCCGCCGCCGCTCCCACCAGGGGATGCGGTACACGAACACGACCGTCCTCGGCGAGGTCCTGCCCAAACAGTCCCAGTGGCTGCGGCACGTGATCGTCGCGTTGTCGATTCTCAGCCTCGCGGCCCTCGGGCTGGCGTGGGCGCGCCCGCTCGGCGTGGACCGCGTCCCCCGCGAGCGGGCGACCGTGGTCATGGTCATCGACGCCTCGTGGTCGATGACGGCCACCGATGTGGCCCCGACCCGGCTCGACGCGGCCAAGACGGCGGCCACCGACTTCGTCAAGGCGCTGCCCGCCGGGTTCAACGTCGCCGTCGTGAGTCTGACAGGGTCGCCCGCGGTCCGCCTGTCGCCCTCCGAGGATCACGACGCCGCCATCCGGGCCATCGGGGCGCTCACCCCGGCTGACTCGTCCGCGGTCGGGGACGCGATTCAGGCCGCGCTGTCGGCGGTCAGCCAGGCGCCCCAGGCGGATGACGGCTCGGTCGCGCCAGCGATGATCGTCTTGTTGTCCGACGGCGAGAGTACGAACGGCCAGTCGCCGCTCTACTCGGCCCAAATGGCTGCTGACAAGAAGGTACCGATCTACACGGTCGCCTTCGGCACGGACAACGGGTACGTCGACCTCGACGGTGAGCGGCACACCGTGCCCCCCGACCATCAGACGATGGACGACATCGCCCGGATCACGGGCGGCGAAGCGTACTCGGCGGACAACCTCAGCCAGCTCGACGGTGCCTACAAGAAGATCCACTCGGAGATCGGGTACGTGAACCAGAAGAAGGAGATCACCGCGACCGCGGCTGGCCTCGGCCTCATCTTCGCCTTCGTCGCGGCGGGCGGCGCGGTCCTGATGGGGGTGAAGGTGAGATGATGCTTTACGAAATCGGTTTCATGCGCCCGGACCGGCTCTGGGCCCTGGTGGCCGTCCCCGTCCTGCTGGTGGTCTACCTCGGCTGGACGATCACGAAACGGTCGCGGCATTCGGCCGACCGCAGCGCGTTGGCCGTTTTGTTCCCGAAGCGGCGGGCCTGGAAACGGCACGTGGCGGTCGTCGCCGCAGTCGCGACCCTCGCCTCGCTCACGCTGGCCTGGGCGATGCCGAACGGGTACGTCAACGTCCCGAAGGACCGCGCGACCGTCTTCCTCGTCATCGACGTGTCGCTGTCGATGCAGGCCGAGGACGTGGCGCCGAACCGGCTCGCCGCCGCCCAGGATGCGGCCAAGGGGTTCGTCGACGAGCTGCCCGCCGGGTTCAACGTCTCGCTCATCGCCTTCGCCGCCACACCGGCGGTCCTCGTACCGCCCACCTCCGACCGGAACCAGGTGAACGCCGCCATCGGCAGCCTTACCCTGCGTCAGTCGACGAACATCGGCGGCGCGGTTGACGCGGCCCTCGACGCCGTCGCCCTGATCCCGCCCGACCCGGATCACCCGAACGATCCGGCGCCCGTGGCCGTCGTTCTGCTCTCCGACGGCGAGTCGAACGTCAACAAGGGCGGCTCGGTGACGGCGGCCCAGCGCGCGAAGTCGATGAGTATCCCCGTGTTCACGATCGCGTACGGGACGCCGAACGGGTACATCATCAGCGACGGCCAGCGCAACTCCGTCCCGGTCAACAAGGAGGAACTGCGCAAGGTCGCGGACTTGTCCGGCGGCAAGGCCTATTCAGCCGACTCGCTCGGCCAGTTGAAAGAAGTGTATTCGGGGATCTCGCGCTCAATCGGCTACCAGCGGGAAGAGACCGAGATCACGGAACGGTTCGTCGGCTACGGCGTCGCGTTCGGCATCATCGCCCTGCTCGGCGTCATGTCGCTCGCCGCGAGGTGGCCATGACGCCGGGGGAGCGGTTCGTCCACGTCCGGGAAGCGGTCCGGGCGGCCTCACGGGCGGCGGGCCGGGACGCGGGAGCGGTACGGCTGCTGCCCGTCTCCAAGACCCAGCCGGCGGGCGCGGTACGAGCGGTCATGGCGGCGGGCGGTCACCAGTTCGGCGAGAACCGGGTCCAGGAGATGACGGCCAAGGCGGGCGAAGTCGACGGCGCGGCGTGGGTGCTCATCGGACACCTGCAGCGCAACAAGGCCGCCGCCGCCTGTGCCGTCATGAGTGAACTGCAATCCCTCGATTCGGTCGCGCTCGCCCGGGCCCTGGAGACGTGGTACGCCGGGCACCGCCCGGAGGCCCGGTTGCGGGTCTTGGTCGAGGTCAACACCTCCGGCGAGCCGAGCAAGTGGGGGGCCCACCCGGGGGCCGTGGCGGAGTTCACCCGGGAACTGAGGTCGTACCCCCACCTGGACGTGCGCGGGCTGATGACCGTCGCCCACCCGGACCCGGACCGCGCCCGGCTGGGGTTCGCCGCGCTCGCCGGGCTCCGCGACCAGCTGCGCGACCGCGACGGGGGTGGCTGGGACGAGCTGTCCATGGGTATGAGCGGCGACTACGCCGCCGCCATCGCCGCCGGTTCGACGTGTGTGCGAATTGGTACCGCCATCTTCGGCGACCGCCAGTGAGTCTGGACCCGGGTCAGGCCCAGACTCGGGTCAAGAAGGCGAGGATCCGGTTGTGGGCGTCCTCAATCGTGGCGGCGGCCCGGAAGCCGTGGCCCTCGTCGGCGTAGAGAACCAACTCGGCGTCGACGCCCCGGGCCCGCAGGGCCGCGTCCATTGCGCGCGCCTGGGCGGGGGGTACGACGGGGTCCAGGGCACCCTGGAGCAGGAGGACCGGGCAGCGGACCCGGTCGACGTGGCCCACGGGGGAGCGCTCGGCGTAGACGGCGCGGCCGGCGGGGTACGGGGCGACGAGGGACTCGGTGTAGTGGGCCTCGAACTTGGTGGTGTCGCGGGCGAGCGCCGCGAGGTCGGCCACGCCGTAGAGGGAGATGCCGGCAGAGAAGACAGCTGTTGTGGTGAGCGCGGCGAGGGCGGTGAAACCGCCGGCGGAAGACCCGATGATCGCCAGCCGGTCGCGGTCGGCCAGGCCCCGCTCGACCAGGTGGCGGGCGCCGTCGATTGAGTCCCGGACGTCCGCGACGCCCCAGGCCCCGTCGAGGCGCTCCCGGTAGGCGCGGCCGAGCGTCGACGAGCCGGAGTAGTTGACCTCGAAGACCCCGATGCCGCGCCCGGTGAAGAACTGGGTGGCCAGGGAGAACGTGGCGGGGGAGTAGCTGGTCGGGCCGGAATGGGGCCAGACGAGGACGGGCGGGGGTCCCGCCGGCGCGGGGAGGGGCGGGTAATACCACCCGTAGACCGGTTCCCCGCTGTCGGAGGCCGGCCAACGGATGGTCTGGGGCCGGCTGATGGCCGCGGCGGGGAGGGTCTGGTCGGATTCCGTGGCGATCCGGGTGTGGTGCCCGGTCGACCAGTCGAGGCGGGTGAGGGTGGTCGGGGCGGTCTCCGTGCTGAGCAGCGCGAGGCTCGCGCCGTCCGTCGCCGGGCCGACCGTCGCGGCGCCGTACGTCGCCAGGGCGATGAGTTCGCCCCCCGCCAGCGTACCCAGGCGGGCGCGGCCGTCCTGCCACCACGTACAGCCGACAGTGGTACCGCTCGCACCGGGCAGCAGGGCGTACGGCGGCCGGCCGAGCACCCACGGCGGCTCGCAGAAGTCGAACGGGTGGTCGTGGAGGCGGGTCACCCGGCCGTCCGCCCAGCGGTGGAAGTTCCAGTACCCCGACTCGTCGGCGAGGAACACCAGGGCGTCGCCGTCCCACTGCGGGTAGAGGGCGGCGACCCCCGGCGCGTCGGCGACGACGACCCGCGCGCCCGTGGGCGAGGCCGCCACGATCCGGGTCGTCCCCCAGGGCATCGACGGGTGGTCGTACTCCATCCAGGCGACCCAGCCCGTGGCCGACACCGCCGGGGAGAAGTAGAAGTCGGCACCCTGGGCGAGGATCTCGCCACCGTCCGGGTTGTCACCGTCGAGCGCGAGAACAACCAGACAGTCGCGCGGTTCCGCCCGCCCGGCCGGCTGGTCCTCCCGGACGGCGACCGCCCGGCGGTGGTCCAGCAGGACGAACCCGCCGTACGCCATCCCGGCCGGCGTGACCGGGGCGAACCGGCCGTCCCGTCCCGCCCAGACCTGGGTGCTTCGCCGGTCGTAGAAGCACGTCCACCCGTGGCCGCCGGCCGCGGCCCCACCACCGTAGGCGTGGATAGGCGTCCGGACGTCCCAGTCAGGCGTCAGGTCGCGTTCGCCTGACTCGTCGCGGACCAGCAGAGTCGTCCGGCCCTGGTCGGAGGGGTTGGACTGGGTCCAGTACGTCGCGGCGGCCCCTCCGGCGGAACGGGGTACGAGCCAGCCCTCGCCCAGTCGTCGCCGACCGGCCGCCAACTCGCGAGCACTTACGGGTGAGGACAGTGTACTCATGTCGCGACTCTACCGCCCCACGGGATGCTTGCGTGTGAGCGAGTCGCGTTTTTCGACACGTCAGGAACCGCGGGAAGGGGCACGCTAATCTTGGTGTCATGCGTTCTTGGAGTTCCCCCGTCATCCCGCCGGTCCCGCTCGGGGAGCCGGGCCAGTTGCGCTTGTACGACACCGCCCACCAGGCTGTCGTCCCGGTTGGTCCCGCGAGCGGGACGGCCACGATGTATGTCTGCGGGATCACGCCGTACGACGCCACGCACTTGGGCCACGCCTTCACGTACCTGACGTTTGACCTGGTCAACCGGGTGTGGCGGGATCTCGGGCTCAGGGTCGCGTACGCGCAGAACGTCACCGATGTCGACGACCCCCTGCTGGAGCGGGCGGCCGCGACCGGGGTCGACTGGGTCGCGCTCGGGGTCGCGGAAACCGACCGGTTCCGGGCCGACATGACGGCGCTGCGCATCTTGGCGCCGACGGATTACGTGAAGGTCACCGACGCGCTGGGCCTCATCGAGGCCTACCTCGACGGGCTCCGGGCCGCCGGCGCGATCTACCAGGTCGACGACGAGTACCCCGATTGGTACTTCGCCTTCACCGGCCCCCTCGGTGACGTCTCCCACCTAGACCCCGCCACGATGCTGGCGGTGTTCGCCGAACGGGGCGGTGATCCCGCCCGGAGCGCCAAGCGCCATCCCCTCGACGCCCTCGTCTGGCGGCAGGCCCGCCCCGGCGAGCCGGCCTGGCCGTCGTCGCTCGGCCGGGGGCGGCCCGGCTGGCACGTCCAGTGCGCCGCCATCGCCCGCGCCACGCTGGGAGACACCCTTGACCTGCAGGGCGGGGGGGCCGACCTCGTCTTCCCCCACCACGAGATGTGCGCCGCCGAGGCCCGGGCCGCGACCGGCCAGCCGTTCGCCCGCGCCCTCGTCCACTCCGCCATGGTCAGCTTGGGGGGCGAGAAGATGAGCAAGTCGCTTGGCAACCTCGTCAAGGTCTCCGGCCTGGTGGCGGGCGGGGCCGACCCCATGGCCCTCCGCCTCGCCCTGCTCGCCCAGCAC
>JAIRVA010000047.1 GCA_031254155.1 Propionibacteriaceae bacterium | reverse complement strand
CCTTCAGCGAGAGGGACACGCGCTCGCGGTCCATCTCGACAGACAGCACCTCGACCGTGACCTCCTGGCCGATCTCGACGACCTCGGAGGGGTGGTCGATGTGCTTCCACGACAGTTCTGACACGTGAACGAGACCGTCCACACCGCCCAGGTCGACGAAGGCGCCGAAGTTGACGATCGAGGAGACCACGCCCTTGCGGATCTGGCCCTTCTGGAGGTTGTGCAGGAAGGTCGTCCGGACCTCCGACTGGGTTTGCTCCAGCCAGGCGCGCCGCGACAGCACAACATTGTTACGGTTCTTGTCCAGCTCGATGATCTTGGCCTCGAGTTCGGCCCCGATGTACGGGGTGAGGTCACGCACGCGCCGCATGTCCACCAGCGACGCCGGCAGGAAGCCGCGCAGCCCGATGTCCACGATGAGG
Source organism: Propionibacteriaceae bacterium (assembly GCA_031254155.1). Taxonomy (GTDB): domain Bacteria; phylum Actinomycetota; class Actinomycetes; order Propionibacteriales; family Propionibacteriaceae; genus WQYJ01. The sequence goes on along the minus strand of JAIRVA010000047.1, from coordinate 4,437 downwards.
CCGCCCTTGACGACCTCGATGACGCGACCGGTGACGACCCCGTCCTCTTCCTTGATCTTTTCGATCGTGCCCCACGCCCGCTCGTACTGCGCGCGCTTCTTGGACAGGATGAGACGGCCTTCTTTGTCTTCCTTCTGCTGGACGAGCGCCTCGACGGTGTCGCCGACGTGCACTTCCTCGAAAGGATCGACGTGGTACTTGATGGCGAGCTCCTTGACCGGGATCACGCCCTCGGTCTTGTAGCCCACGTCAAGCAGAACTTCGTCTTTGTCGACCTTGACGACGATGCCCGTCACGATGTCGCCGTCATTGAAGTTCTTAAGTGTTGAATCGATTGCGGCGAGGAAATCCTGGTCTGAGCCGAGGTCGTCAACCGCGATAGAGGCTTGCGCCGGTTGTGTCATTGATGACTTTCACAATAGATATGTTGTACGTACATCGCCCGTACGGCTCGTTGGGCCGCAGCCCGGTTCGCTCCATGCCGGAACCAGGCAGGCAATGTGCTCACTAATCCTACCGGTGCGGGCAAGGGTACGGCAAGGCGCGGAATGCCTAATGCGCCGCGTCCGCCCAGGAACGGCCGACGCCGACGGAGACATCGAGCGGTACGGTGAGCGCGATCGCCCCGGCCATCTCCTCCCGCACCATGGCCTCCAGGCGTTCCCGCTCGCCGGGGGCGACCTCCAGCACCAACTCGTCGTGAACCTGCAGCAGCATCCGGGAGCGGAAACCGTCGGCCAGCCGGGCGGCGACCCTCAGCATGGCGAGCTTGATGATGTCGGCGGCCGTCCCCTGGATCGGCGCGTTGAGGGCCATGCGCTCGGCCATGTCGCGGCGGGTCCGGTTGGTCGAGCCCAGGTCGGGCAGGTAGCGGCGCCGCCCGAGCAGCGTCTCGGTGTACCCGTTCTTCCGGGCCTCGGCGACGAGCGAGTTGAGATAGTCCCGCACGCGCCCGAACTCCTCGAAGTAGCCGTCCATCAGCTTGTTGGCCTCGCCGACGGAGATCTTGAGCTGGTTGGACAGGCCGTACGCCGACAGGCCGTACGCCAACCCGTAGTTGACCGCCTTGACCCGGCTCCGCTCGGCGGGCGTGACGGCGGCGGGGTCGATGTCGAAGACGTGGGCGGCCATGATCGTGTGGAAGTCCTGGCCCGACCGGAAGGCGTCGATGAGCAACTCATCCCCAGAGACGTGCGCCATGATGCGCATCTCGATCTGGGAGTAGTCCGTCGTCATCAGCGCCTCGTAGCCATTCCCGGCGACGAAGGCCGCCCGGATCTGGTTGCCGGCCGGGGTACGGACCGGGATGTTCTGCAGGTTGGGATCCTGGGACGACAGGCGTCCGGTGGCGGCAACGGTTTGGAGGTACGTGGTGTGGATGCGCCCGTCGTCGGCCACCGACTTGATGAGCCCCTCGACGGTCTGCCGCAGCTTGATGGCGTCGCGGTGGGCCAACAGGTGCTCGAGGAAGGGGTGGTTCGTGGTGCCGTACAGCCACTCCAGCGCCTCGGCGTCGGTCGTGTAGCCAGACTTGGTCTTCCGGGTCTTCGGCATCCGCAACTCGTCGAACAAGACCGCCTGGAGTTGCTTCGGCGACGACAGGTTGGCCTCGTGACCGATGGCGTCGTACGCGGCCCGCTCGGCGCCGGTCACCCGGTCGTCGAACTGACGCCGAAGCGTCTCCAGGAAGTCGCCGTCGACCGCGATCCCGGTTTGCTCCATCCGGGCGAGGACGCGGGTCAGCGGGATCTCCAGATCCTCCAGCAGCTTGTCGGCCCCTCTGCCGCTGAGATCGTCGTGGAGGGGCGCCGCGAGATCGGCGATCGTCCGGGCCCGGATACCCGCCGCCTCCGAGGTCGTGTGGTCCTCGAAGTCGAACGTCGGCTGGTCGTTCGCAGCCGCGGGCGCCGGGGTCAAGGAGCGGTGGAGGTACCGCTCGGCGAGGCTGGCCAGGTCGAACACACGACGATCCGGGTTGGCGAGGTACGCCGCGAGTTGCGTGTCACACGCCACGCCCGCGAGGTCCCACCCGCGCTCCCAGAGCGCCACCAGGGACTCCTTGACGTCGTGGACGACCTTGGGCACACTCTCGTCCGCGAGCCACGCCGCCAGGGCGTGGTCATCTTCGGGGGTCAGGGTGAAGACATCGAACCAGCCGGTCTCCCCGTCGGCGGACGCGATCGCGACCGACTCGACATCCCAGGCCCCGTGACGCCGACGGTGCCGGATGTCCAGCCCCGCCTGACCCTGCCCGTGTTGGGCGAGCCAGTCCGCCACGCGGCCGGGCCCGACGATGGTGGCCGTCGCGCTGACCGGCTCCAGGGCGACGGCCGCTTCGGCCACGGTGAACGCTTCGCGGACCCGGTCGCGCATGACCCGGAACTGCAGCGTGTCGAACAGCTGGTTGACGGCCTCCATGTCCGGGGCCCCGGCCGTCAGGTCGGCGATCGCCACGGGCAGGTCCAGATCGGCGACTAGGGCGTTGAGACGCCGGTTGCGCTGGACATCCGCGATGTGCGCCCGGAAGGATTCCCCCGCCTTGCCTCCGACCTGGTCCGCGCGCCGGATCAGGTTTTCCAGGCCGTCGAACTGGTTGATCCACTTGGCCGCCGTTTTCGGCCCCACCCCGGGTACGCCGGGCAGGTTGTCGCTCGTCTCGCCGACGAGGGCCGCGACTTCGGGGTAGCGCGCGGGCGGCACCCCGTACTTCTCCTCGATCGCGTCCGGCGTCATCCGCTGGATCTCGTTGCGCCCGGGGTAGAGGACGGTGACGGTCTCGCCCACGAGCTGGAACGAGTCCCGGTCTCCCGTCGAGATCAGGACCTCCAGCCCGGCAGCCGTCGCCTGGCGGGTCCACGTGGCGATGATGTCGTCGCCCTCAAAGTCGTCCAGCTCGACCCACGCGATACCGAGGGCCTCGAGCAGGTCTTTGATGAGCAGGACCTGGCCGGGGAACTCGGGGGGCGCGTCGGAGCGGGTGGCCTTGTACGCGTCGTACTCCCGCGTCCGGAACGTGATCCGTGACCGGTCGAAGGCCACCCCGATGTGGGCCGGGCGCTCGGTTTTCACGATCGACAGCAGCAGCGTCAGGAAGCCGTACACGGCGTTGGTGTGCTGCCCGGTGGACGTCATGAAACTGTCAACGGGGTACCCGTAGAACGCGCGGAACGCGAGCGAGTGCCCGTCGACCAGAAGGACCTTGTCCGGGGCCACGCTTACTTCGTCGCCTTGGCGGGGCGGCCGTGATCAATGACGCCCTGGGCGACCTCGCGCATGGACTTGCGCAGATCCATGGCCGTCTTCTGGATCCAGCGGAACGCCTCGGCCTCGGTCAGGCCCAGCCCTTCCTGCAGCAGCGCCTTGGCCTGGTCCACGACCTTGCGGGAAGCGAGCCGCTCCTCCAGGTCGGCGACCTCGGCCTCGACGGCCACGATCTGGGCGAAGCGGGCCCGTGCCAGTTCGATGGCGGGTACGACATCGGAGACGTCAAACGGCTTGACAACGTACGCCATCGCCCCGGCCCGGCTCGCCCGCTCGATCAAATCGCGCTGGGAGAAGGCGGTCAGGATGACGACGGGCGCAATCCGCTCCTCGGTGATGGTTTCGGCGGCGGTGATCCCGTCCATCTTGGGCATCTTGACGTCCATGACGACCACATCCGGGTCGAGTTCCCGCGCCAGCGCGACGGCCTCCTCGCCGTCCGCCGCTTGGCCCACAACCGTGTACCCGGAATCTTCCAAGAGTTCCACGAGATCAAGCCGGATCAGCGCCTCGTCCTCTGCGACAAGCACTCTCATTGGTTCGGTAGCTTTCTCACTCACGTGATAGATTCTCTCACCTTTCGCCGCCGGGAGACAAGACGAGGGCCCGTGTGGCAGAATATTAGACGGTTCAGCGATGGGCCCAAGTGGCGGAATGGCAGACGCAGTCGACTCAAAATCGACCGTCCCGAAAGGACATGGGGGTTCGACTCCCCCCTTGGGCACGGTGACGCAGGTCGAGAGCAGTGGGAGCTTGCTCACACTGCCGAGACCAAGGAAACGGTTGACGAGCTGGTTCGAGTAAGAACCAGTGAGGAGCACTAACGGTTACGCTTCCTTGGCCGCTGCAAAGGGTTCTGGGGCCGCTGTGAACCAGGACCCCAGGCACACCGTCGGCACACTGGAAGGGGCTACAGTACGACCGGGTCGCCACCCCGGCGGTCGGTGAACCGCGTACCGGTCATCTCATTCAGGCGGGCGAACGTCAGGGCCCAGCCGCGCTCGTTGATCAGGCCGTCGTGGATCAGGAACCCCTGGGGTGCGCCGAGGGCGCGGACGAAATCGATGGTCTCCTTCATGGCACACCACGGGCCGTGGGCGGGTACGGCGACGAGGTCAACTCCCTCCGGTACCGTGTCCAGGCAGTCACCGGGGTGGAAGAAAACCGCACCGTCGG
>JAIRVA010000042.1 GCA_031254155.1 Propionibacteriaceae bacterium | reverse complement strand
GCGACGGTTATCTTGGATTTGTTGGACGGGTTGTATGGCACGGGGTTGTGGTTCGGGTTGATCGTGATGATCAATGGCGAGGCCGTGTTCGGGACGAACTGGAGTCCGCAGAGCGTGCGCAAACCTGACCGGGAACGGATAGTGGAGTCGTTGGTGGGTCGTGTGTGACTCAGGTTCGTTCGGCTCCCAGGTGGTCCCGTGGCTTTAGGACACGCGATGAAATAACCTAGTTTATGGGGTGCGGGGGTCTACGCTTTGTGGTATGAGTGATTTTGCGGTTTCGCTTAGGAATCGGTATGTGGTGTTGTATTCGTTTTTGAGTGAGTCCCAGAGGCGGTTGTTCCTGGGGGCCGAGGCGGACGAGCTGGGCCCGGGCGGGGTGAGGCTGGTCGCGGACGCGGTGGGGGTGTCGCCGGACACGGTGCGGCGGGGCCGGGCGGAAGCCCGGTCGGGGACGGGTATGGGTGTGGGCCGGTCACGGAAGCCGGGTGGTGGCAGGAAACGGGCGGAGGCGCACGACGACGGGTTGGGAGCGGCGTTGGACGTGTTGATCAGCCCGACGACCAGGGGCGACCCGCAGTCGCCGCTGCGGTGGACGACGAAATCAGTGCGCGGGCTGGCGGACGAGTTGACGGCCCGGGGCCACCCGGTGTCGGACTTCGTGGTGCGCCGGGTGTTGCACGAGTGGGGGTACAGTCTCCAGGGCAACGCGAAAACGGTTGAGGGTGCCCAGCATCCCGACCGGGACGCCCAGTTCGGGTATATCAACACACAGGCAGAACAGCACATGGCTGCCGGGGAACCGGTGATCTCGGTCGACGCGAAAAAGAAAGAACTCGTCGGGGACTTCAAGAACACCGGCCGGGAATGGCAGCCGAAAGGCAGCCCGGAGCGAGTCAGGGCCCATGATTTCGAAGACCCCGTCCTGGGCAAGGCCAACCCGTACGGCGTCTACGACATCGCAGCCGACACCGGCTGGGTCAGTGTGGGCACCGACCACGACACGGCCCAGTTCGCCGTCGCCACGATCCGTTCCTGGTGGGACCACGTCGGACGAACCGCCTACCCGCACGCGACCCGCCTGTTGATCACCGCCGACGGCGGCGGGTCCAACGGTTCCCGCAACCGGCTGTGGAAAACCGGGCTCGCCCAGTTCGCCGCCGACACCGGCCTGGCCATCACCTGCTGCCACCTCCCGCCCGGCACCAGCAAATGGAACACAATCGAACACCGCCTGTTCTCCCACATCTCCCTCAACTGGCGCGGCCGGCCCCTCACCAGCCACGACGTCATCATCAACACCATCGCCCACACCCACACCCGCACCGGACTCACCGTCCACGCCGAACTCGACACCCACGACTACCCAGTCGGCATCAAAATCCCCGACACCACATGACCGCCATGAAAACCAACGGCACCTGGCAACCCCACCCCTGGCACGGCGAATGGAACTACACCATCACCCCACCACCCCGACACACCCGAACCACACTAACTTAATTCATCACAGGCCCTAAGTAGCGCGCAACCGCTCCCTCGGCCCAGGTAGAGAGCTTCAGTTCAAGGCTCGCCGTCAATGAGGGCTCCACTTCGCGCAGCCATACATCCAATGGTTCAGCGTCTTCATCGGAAGGAAGCAGGAGGAAAGTCGGCAGCGATGGGCTGACTGTGAACGCCACTGCGTAAAAAAGGGCAGGCCCGGACGGTGTTCCATCCGCGCTAAAGAATAGCTCCACTGCGTTATCCTTAAGTGTTGTCACCGCGTACCCGGGAGGTATGATGACCGCATCACGAGGATTGGTTCGCATAGAGCGGACTCTGAGCGGAGCGTCAAGCGATGAACCAAGTTCGACAACTGCCTGACGAAGGTGGTTGACGCAAGCATCCACAAGCCGTTGAATTGCTAGTTGCTCCTCTTCCGGGATCTCATGGTATAGAAGCTCACGATACATAGCAGTGACATTAGCGGCAAGATTCGCTGAATTGATAAGTTGTTTCATTGACTGAACCACCGTCCCAATGGTGTCCACCACCCGGTCGGCGATGAATTGCACGAAACGGGTGGGGTTGCCCATGTCGGCTGCCTCAAGTACGTCGAGGTACTGGTCACGCTGGTCAGCGAACACGACCAACGGTACTCCAGGGCTCCGGTAGAGGAAGACCGAGGCCAACGCGCGGGCCACCCGTCCATTCCCATCGGCGAAGGGGTGGATACACACGTAGGCATAGTGGGCGTACGCGGCCTGGACCACCGGGTGAGCCGCCGCGAACTCGGGGGTCGCCAACTGATCAGCCAGCCGCATCACTTCCGCTGCGGTCTCGTCCCCCGGTGGCGCGTAGGCGTGGTCACGCCCGGTGGATCTGCTCGTCGGATTGTTCGGCAGCGTCTTGTACTCGCCGTGGGGCAAGGGGCGCCGCTCAGAGCGCTCAGCCTCGCCGGCCCTCACGTACACCTCGTACGTCTCTTGGTGCTCGGTGATGATCGCATGGAGATCACGGATCCACTTCGCGCTGATCTCGGTACGACGAGTGGTCGCGTCCAGTACGTACTCGTACGCCTCCAGCGCGTCCTCAATCGACCGTCTCACCTGCTCACCACGCTGGTAAAGCGCCCGCTCCCAGAACTCGCCCTGGGTCGCGATGGTCCGCGTGAAACCACGATCCGTGACGTACAACCCCTCGATCGCCCCTGTATCCACGGCCGCCGTTCTCGTCGCGATGGCGAGCGCCCGCTGGTGGACCTCAGGCGACGCGGTCTCCTGCGCCCGGCGCAAGCGCTCCGCATACTGGTCAACGACCAGAGGGTCGAAGTCGGCATTCCACTCGGGAAACGACGGAAAGGGTACGTAACTGTCCGATGGGTTTGACATCACGGAGATAAGCCTAGCGATACGGTACGACAAACTTGGCCGGTGGCGTGGAAGGCCCGGTACGACCTGGGGCTAGTCTTGTCGTGTGACGATGGATGACACTGTCTGCCGACGCCTGGGTGTGGCCGGGGGCGTCGTGGGCCTGGCGGCGGTGGTGGCGG